>JAABPT010000008.1 GCA_011391855.1 Burkholderiales bacterium | reverse complement strand
AGCACGGTGGTCGCGTCCTGCGGCGCGGCCACCACTGCGCCGGCCATGCCGTTCTGGATGGCCGACAGGCCGAGCATCTGGTCGCCGTTGGTGGCGGCGGCTTGGGGCGCGAAGGCAACCAGTGCCGCCAGCGGCAGGGCAGCCAGGACGCCGGCTTTCGGGTGTGATGTCATCGATGGGCTCCGCATGTCGACTATTTGCGCAGGCGCGGCGTGTAGGCCGTGGCGCCCGGCTGGCCGCGGAAATGGTTGTGGCAGGCCACGCAACCGGTGGTCACCGCGCCGTAGTAATTGGCGGCACCGATCATGTCGCCTTGCTCGGCGGCCTCGGCCAGCTTGGTCGCGTTGCCTTCGACGGCGACCTCCATCGCCGGCAGCACCGACAGGCCTTCGTCCGTCACCTTGTCGAACGGCAGGTAGGGCAGCATGCCGCCGCGCGGCAGCCGGTGCAGCGCCAGCCGGCGCGCCGCGTCGGCGGCCATCGCGCCGTTGTCGGTGGCGATGGCCGCGCCGATGGTCTGGTAGTCGGCAAGGATCTCTTGCATCACCTGCACCAGTGTCAGCGTGTCGCTGCGCCGCTCGTGGCGCAGGGCCACGTGCATCAGGAACTGCTTGATCTCGGGCGACAGGGCCTTGGCCCGCTCGACCAGTTCGGGCGTCATCTGCGACATCTGCTTCTGCATCAACTCGGCGCCACGCTGGGGGTCGGCCTTCGGGGGCGGATCGGCGGCCAGGGCCGGTGCGGTGAGGGACGCGACGAGCAGGGTCGCCGAAGTGCCCAGGGCCAGGGACATTGCTTTGATCACTGTGTGTTCTCCGTTGAAAATTCAGTCGCTGACCGCCAGCGTCACGCTCATCAGGCCGATCACGTCACCGGCCTCGAGCCCGTCCTTCTGAAAGCCCAGCATGTCGGGCGTGCCCTTGGGATTGCCGTGGCAGGGCAGGCAGGGCACCATGAGCCGGATCGGTTCCATGTAGCGGACCACCGCCTGCTTGCCCATGCTGGTGGCGACGCTGCGGGGCTTGTTCTCGGCGTGCCCGGCCTGAATGAAATGTTCGAGCGTCGCGCGCTCCAGGTCGTCGGGCACGTTGACCGGGCTGCGGTAGGTGCGGCCGGGTTGCTTGACGATGATGCCGGTGCGCGCCGTGAGCACCTGCCCCATCTCGCGCTCCCACTTGGCGGGCAGGAAGTGCTTCCAGGCCACGCCCGGGGTGTTGATGCGATCCTGGTTGTTGTCCATGACCTGGCGCCCGGCCCAGAACAGCTTGTCGAGGATGCGCTTCTGCGCCGGCGTCGCGTCGATCGTCAGGTCGTCGGTGCTGCGGCGCCACTGCTCCTCGAAGAAGGCGCCGCCGAAACCCTTGTCGCCCAGGCTGGCGTCGGTGATCTTGGCGCCATGCGCGAAGATGATCATGCGGCCGGCCATCACGGCCTTGGCCAGCTTCTGCGCCGTGGCTTCCGCTTCGGAGCGCGTGACCTTTTCGATGAACAGGTATTCCGGGAATCCGCCCTTGGCGGCCACGCCGACCGGGTCGGCGGCTGCCGCCAGGGCGGGCAGCGCGGCTGCAAGCAGGATGGCCATGCTTCGGTTCACTTTTGCTCCCGGGCTCGCGTCGTGCGATGTGGCACATTTGACGAGGGCGGCATTTCGCGGCTGTGTCACCTGACCGCCAGTCATTTCAAGGTGTTTCAACGGGGGCTCCGGACGACGCCATGACGAGCGCGCGATCGCACCTGCTGGTGGTCGACGACGACGAGGGCCTGCGCGACCTGCTCGTGCGCTACCTGGCCGACAACGGCTATGCCGTCGCCGGCGTCGCGGACGGCGAGGCGATGAAGCGGCACCTGGCGTGCCAGCCGGTGGACCTGGTGCTGCTCGACGTCATGCTGCCGGGCGAGGACGGTCTGTCGCTGGCGCGCGCGCTCAGCGCACAAGGCGGGCCGGCGATCATCATGTTGTCGGCGCGGGGCCAGGAGGTCGACCGCATCGTCGGCCTGGAGGTGGGTGCCGACGACTACCTGCCCAAGCCCTTCAGCCACCGCGAGTTGCTGGCGCGCGTGGCCGCCGTGCTGCGGCGGCGCCAACCGCCGGCCGACAGCCGTGGCCGGCTGCGCCGCTTCGGTCCGTACGCCGTCGACCTGGAGTCGCATCGGCTGACGCGCAACGGCGAGGAGGTGGCGCTTTCGGGCGCCGAATTCGCCCTGCTCAAGGTGCTGCTCGACCACCCCGGCCGCGTGCTCAGCCGCGACACCCTGGTCGACCTGCTCAAGGGCTACGAGCGCGCACCCTTCGACCGCATGGTCGACGTGCGCGTGACCCGGTTGCGCCGCAAGATCGAGGTCGATCCGGCGCGGCCGGTCTACCTGCGCACCGTCTGGGGCGAGGGCTACCTGTTCTCGCTGCGCGGCGCGGCACCGCCCTGAGGCGCTGAGGTGCCCGCCATGGCGCCGCGCACGCTGTTCGGCCGCATCGTGTTGGTGATCGCGATGGTCTCGATCGCCTTCCAGGCTTTTGCCATCATGGTCGTCACCCAGTTTGCCCTGGTGCCGCTGGGGCGCCAGGCCACCGACGACTTCGGCGCGCTGATGGTCGACGCGGCCCGCGCGTGGCAGGCCGCCGACCGCCGTGAAAGGCCACCGCTGCAGGAACGGCTGCTGCGCGTGCACCGGCTGCGCGTGCAGGAACCGGCGGGTGAGACGGCTGACTTCGTGCACGTGCTGCCCTACTGGCACCTGCTTGAGGCGGCGCTGTCCGCGCGCAGCGGCCGGCGCATCGCCCTGCGGTACACCGAGGCGGCCGACGGCCAAGCCTGGTACTGGGCCGACCTGCCGGCGGGTCAGGAGACGGTACGCGTGGGTTTTGCCGCCGACCGGGTGGCGGTGCAACCATCGCTCGCGCTGCTGCTGGTGCTCGGCGTCGGCGCCGTGGTCACGGTGTTGACGGCCGCGGTGGTGGCGCGTTGGCTCATCAAGCCACTGGCGCGCCTGGCGACGGCCACGCAACCGATCGGACAGGGCCGGCGGCCGGCGCCGTTGCCGGAGACGGGGCCGGCCGAGCTGGCCGTGCTGGCGCGCGAGTTCAACCGCATGGGTGCCCAGGTGGAGGAGTTGCTGGCCAATCGCACCACCTTGCTGGCCGGCATCTCGCACGACCTGCGCTCGCCGCTGGCGCGCATCCGCCTGGCGCTGGGCATGATGTCGGAGAAGCCCGACCCGGACCTGCTGCAGCGCATGCTGCACGACGTCGACGCCATGAACGAGCTGATCGCGCGCTGCCTGGACGTGGGCCGCGACTTCTCGGAACGTGAATCGGTCGACCTCGACCTGTGCGACCTGCTGCGCGAAGTGGCGGCCGAGCACGACCACGCCGGCGTCGAGATCCGTGGCCACCGCGGGCCCGAATGCCGCATGCGCGCGCGGCCGCTGGCGCTGAAGCGCATCCTGAGCAACCTGGTGGACAACGCCACCCGCTACGGTGCGGGCCGGCCGGTCGACGTCGAATATTCGATTGCCGACGGGCAGGTGGAGATCTGCGTGCTCGATCGCGGCCCCGGCATCCCCGAGAGCGAGCGCGAGGCGGTGTTCCGCCCCTTCCATCGGCTGGAGGCCTCGCGCAGCAGCCGCACCGGCGGCAGCGGGCTCGGGCTGGCCATCGTGCGCCAGATCGCCAGTTCCAACGGCTGGACGGTCGAGCTGCGGCCCCGGCCGGGCGGTGGCACGGCCGCCTGCGTGCGCTTGCCGCTGGAGGAAGGCGCGCAGGCGCCGGGAGCGCCGCCCTGAGTGCCGGGCGGCATATGGATATGAACAACGAGTCGTTGGACATCGCGGCGTCCACCGCGAGAATCCGCGTTCTTGGAGCGCGACGACGATGGAACACCTTGACCCCACCCAGGCCTACGAGACCGTCAGGAGCAGCCCCAACACGCTGCTGATCGACTGCCGCACCGAGGTCGAGTTCTACTATGTCGGCCACCCGGTCGATGCCATCAACATCGAGTGGAATACGGCGCCGGACTTCGAGGTCAACCCGCACTTCGCCGACGAGGTGCTGCGCATGGCCGGGCGCAAGGACCGGCCGATCATCCTGATCTGTCGCAGCGGCAAGCGCTCGGTGGACGCCGGTCTCGAACTGGAGAAGCACGGTTTCACGCAGATCAGCAACGTGCTCGAGGGCTTCGAGGGCGAACTCGACACCGAGCACCACCGCGGCAACCTGGGCGGCTGGCGCATGCACGGCCTGCCGTGGCGGCAGGTCTAGGAGCCTGTCGGGTTAGAGCGCGTCGTACTTGAGCGCGCGACCGCGCGCGCGATCCACCGGGTATTTCAGCGCGTTGGCGGCGAGCTTGCTCGCCACCGCTTCCTCCAGGTCCACCTCCAGCACGGCCGCCAGCCGCACCAGGTAGATCAGCACGTCGGCCAGTTCGTCGCGCACCCGGCGTGCCGTTGCCGCGTCGCGGGCCACGGCGCGCGAGGCGTCTTCGCTGAGCCACTGGAACAGCTCGCTCAGTTCCCCTACCTCGGCGGTCAGGGCCATCACCAGGTTCTTCGGCGCATGGAACTGATCCCAGTCGCGCTCGCGTACGAAGCGCGCCAGTGCCGCCTGCAGCGGCGCTACGTCGAGCAGCGCCGGCGCGGCCGGGCCGGCGCTACACGTCGACATACGCGCCGCCCTCGTCGTCGTCGCGGGCCAGCCTTTCGGCGGCCTCGCGCTCGATGCGGGCACGCTGCTCGGTCACGCGCGCGCGGCGCTGCTCCACGCTGTCGGCGCGCATGGGGATGGACATCTCGCCGAACAGCACCTGGCGCAGGAAGCTGAAGCCGAACTGCAGCAGCTTGACGTCGTCGAGCAGCATGGCGTGCAGCTCGTCGCCAGGCAGGTCGTAGATGCCGGAAAAGCTGTCGCTGGCGACGAACGAGCGGAAGCGGTCGATGTCGTAGCAGGTCATGAAGAACAGCTCCAGGCTGCGCTTCGAGGGCTTGCCCACCGTCGGGCCCGAGCTCTTTTTCTTCAGGATCAGTTGGCGCCAGCCATGCGCCAGGTCGTCGTATTCGGTCAGGCCTTGCTCGGCGCGGTATTCGTCGATCGTCTGCGTGCGTGGCTCCTGGTGCCCCAGGCAGTGGTCCTCGCGCACGATGGCGTAGTACTGGCGGTCGATGCTTTCGTCCTGCCTGCGCATCGACAGCAGCGCCACCGGGTAGTAGCGGCAGGCGGTGGGCCGGTCGGCGTAGACGCCGCAGCCGGCGTCGGTCATGAAGCGGCACGCCGTGCCGCCGTCCACCGGGCGCAGCTTGACGCCCGCCAGGCCGTCCTTTTCCATCTCGTAGGGCAGGGTGTAGCGATTCAGGAATTCCGAAGACGACAGCTCCAGGTGCTGCTTCAGCCGCACGATGTCGTACGGCGTGAGCGAGATGTCGATGTTGCTGCAGCAGGCGTTCCAGCAGGCAATGCCCTTGCGGCACTGGAATTGCAGCCGGGCCGTGCCTTCCAGCGTGGTGGGCGTCACCGGGCTGGTGGGGAAGGGCGATGCGGATTCACTCATGGGCGGTTCATTCCAAAAGAAAGGGCGCCCGGTCGACCCGGACGCCCATCACGATACGCCGGCCCGGGCCGCTGCGTTTCAGTGCGGTGCTGCGGCCTTGAACAGCTTGGACTTGTCGACCAGGTCGACGTGCTTGCGCTTGAAGCAGGTCCACTTCTTCGACTGCTTGTCATAGACCGAATTCACGAAGCAGTGCCAGTTCTTCTCGTCGACGAAATTCTTGTCGGTGCGGTAGTAGAAGCCGGGGTAGCGGCTTTCCTCGCGGAACTGGATGTGCTTCATGTGCGCTTCGGCGGTCAGCACGCGGTGGTAGTTTTCCCAGGCGCGCAGCAGCTCGTGCAGGTCCTTGGCGCGCATCTTGGCCGCGTCTTCCTTGAGCATCTCGAGCTTCTCTTCGGCTACCTTCAGCATCACGTCGTTGGTGTTGTAGTAGGTGGCCACGCCGGCGACGTACTCGTCCATGATCTTCTGCAGCCGGAACTGCAGCATCTTGGGCGTGATGTAGTGCGGGTTGATGTCGATCGCCGTGGTGTAGTCCTTGTGCGTCAGGAAGGTGCGCACCGGCTTGTAGATCTCTTCGGCGAGCACGGCCGGATCGGTGTCGAGCTCGGGCTTCCAGTCCTTGTTGTCCATCGCGAAGCGCACCATCGCCTTGGCCGCCAGCCGGCCCTCGGCGTGCGAGCCCGACGAGAACTTGTGCCCCGAGGCGCCCACGCCGTCGCCGGCCGTGAACAGACCCTTGACGGTGGTCATCGAGCGGTAGCCCCAGTTCCAGCCGCGCGGCAGGTGTGCCGGAACGCCGTCATAGTCGCCTTCCTCGGCGGTCGGCGCACCGACGTCGGTGGGGCCCGAGACCCAGATGCCGCAGCAACCCGAGTGCGAACCGAGCAGGTAGGGCTCGGTGGGCATCAGCTCGCTCATCTTCTTCTCGGGCTCGATGTTCTCGCCGACCCAGATGCCGCACTGGCCGATGCACATGTCGAGGAAGTCTTCCCAGGCCTCAGCTTCGAGGTGCTTCACTTCCTTGGGCGACAGCGTCTCGCGCAGCTTGCCCAGCGCGGTGACGGTGTCCATGTAGATCGGGCCGCGGCCTTCCTTCATCTCCTTGAGCATGAGGTGGTTGCGCAGGCACGACGCCGGCACCGCCGCCTGGCCGTAGGGCGGGTAGTCGTTGAGCATCTCCTTGTTCTTGACCATGTAGTCTTCGCCGTAGGCGTTGATGGCCTTGGCCTTGAAGAGCAGGAACCAGGCGCCCACCGGGCCGTAGCCGTCCTTGAAGCGTGCCGGCACGAAGCGGTTTTCCATCATCGTCAGCTCGGCGCCGGCCTCGGCGGCCATCGCGTAGGTGGAGCCGGCATTCCACACCGGGTACCAGGCGCGGCCCGTGCCTTCGCCCACCGAGCGCGGGCGGAACAGGTTCACGCAGCCGCCGGCGGCCAGCAGCACGGCCTTGGCCTTGTAGACGTAGATGCGGTTCTCGCGCACCGAGAAGCCCACCGCGCCGGCGATGCGCGAGGGATCGTTCTTGTCGTTGACGAGCTTGACGATGAACACGCGCTCCTCGATGCGGCCCAGGCCCAGCGCCTTCTTGGCGGCCTCGGCGACGATCCACTTGTACGACTCGCCGTTGATCATGATCTGCCACTTGCCCGACCGCACCGGCTTGCCGCCGTCCTTCAGCGCCGGCAGGCCTTCCTTCTGCGACTCGGCGCCGTCGTGGCGCACGCCGTCGGCGTCGGTCTTCCAGATCGGCAGGCCCCATTCCTCGAACAGGTGCACCGATTCGTCGACGTGGCGCCCCAGGTCGTAGGCCAGATCGTCGCGCGTGATGCCCATAAGGTCGTTGGAGACCATGCGCGCGTAGTCGGCCGGGTCTTGCTCGGAGCCGATGTAGGTGTTGATCGCCGACAGGCCCTGGGCCACGGCGCCGGAACGGTCCATTGCCGCCTTGTCGACCAGCTTGATCTTCAGTTCCTGCCCGGTCTCGGTCTTGACGGCCTCGGCCCAGCGCATCATCTCGTAGGCCGCACCGCAGCAGGCCATGCCGCCGCCGATGAGCAGGATGTCCACTTCTTCCTGGACGATTTCGGGATTCTCGAAGGTACCCATGATTTGTCTCTACCTCAGCATTGGTTGTCGGGTCGGGCTCACTTGACGCGCAGCAGTTCGCCGTCGCGGCCGGCGCGGTAGCCACCGCTGGGCGTGAAGTAGCCCTGGTTCTGGATGTCGGCCAGCTTGGGCATGTTCTTGCCGCCGTAGGGGTCGATCGAGCCTTCCGCGGTGGTGCGGATCGGGAACTTGAAGCGCTTCAGCGTGCCGTTGCGGAACTTGATCGTCCACATGATCGAGTCGGACCCGCGCAGCGGCTGCACCGAGCCGCCCAGCGGCACGATATCGGCGTAGTGCCTCACCTCGATGGCGTTCTGCGGGCAGATCTTGACGCAGGAATAGCACTCCCAGCACTGCTCGGGCTCCTGGTTCCAGGCCTTCATCGCATGGCCGGTGACCGACCCGTCCTTGTCGAGCGCCATCAGGTCGTGCGGGCAGATATACATGCAGGCCGTCTTGTCCTGGCCCTTGCAGCCATCGCATTTGTCGGTTCTCACGAAGGTCGGCATTGCCTTTGTCTCCTTTGCTTGCTTCAAGCGGGGGTGGGGTTGTGAACGGGGGAGCTTGGCGGCGCGCTGCTCGCTTCCAGCGTCGCGTAGTACTCGCGCAGGATCTCGACCACTTCGGGCCGGCTGAATTCGGGCGGTACGTGGGCACCCTGGGAAAGCCATTTGCGGAACTGCGTGCCGCTGACCTGCAGGCGTTCCGAGTCGTCGTGCGGACAGGTGCGGCCCGAGGCCATGCCGCCGCACTGGCGGCACCAGAAGCTGACGTCGATCTTGAGCGGCCGCGTCTCGAGCGCATCCTTCGGTATCTGGTCGAAGACGTGATGGGCGTCGAACGGGCCGTAGTAGCTGCCCACGCCTGCGTGGTCGCGGCCGACGATCAGGTGCGAGCAGCCGTAGTTCTGGCGGAACAGGGCGTGCAGCAGCGCCTCGCGCGGCCCGGCGTAGCGCATGTCCAGCGGATAGCCGGCCTGCACGATGGTCGAATCGACGAAGTAGCCGTCGACCAGCGCCGCGATCGCGCGCGTGCGCACCTCGGCCGGGATGTCGCCCGGCTTGAGCGCGCCCAGCAGCGAATGCACGAGCACGCCGTCGCAGACCTCGATGGCGACCTTGGCCAGGTACTCGTGCGAGCGGTGCATGGGGTTGCGGGTCTGGAACGCGGCAATGCGGGTCCAGCCGAGCGAGGTGAAGAGCGCGCGCGTCTGCGCCGGCGTCTTGTACAGGTCGCCGTACTTCTGGGGGAAGCCGCCCTGCGACAGAACCTTCACCGTTCCGGCCAGGTTCACCGGCGGCTGCTCCATCACCATCTTCACGCCGGGGTGCTCCGGGTCGGTGGTGCGGAAGACCATTGCGCACTCGTGCGCCTTGTTGATGGCGTATTTCTCGGTGACGAGCATCGTCGCCAGGATGGAGCCGTCGTCGGGGTCGACGAGCGCGATCTCGCGGCCCGTGCGAAAGCTCGCCGCGGTGGCCTCGTCCGCCGACAGCGTGATCGGTATCGGCCAGAACAGGCCGCTGGTCATGCGCATGCCGTCGCACACGCCCTGCCAGTCGGCATGCGTCATGAAGCCGTCGAGCGGCGTGAAGCCGCCGATGCCCATCATCAGGATGTCGCCGCGCTCGCGGGAGCTGACGCGCAACTGCGGCAAGCCGGCGGCGCGGCGGCGCTCGGCTTCGAGCTCGGCGCCCTGCAGCAGCAGGGGCCTCAGTTCCGCGCCGCCGTGGGGAGGGACGAGACTCATCGGCTGGCGCCCGGCATCGGGACGGCTTTCAAGCGCTGCACAGGCGCCAGCAGCGCACTGGGCGCAGGATGGGAGGAAGACGCGACGTCCATGGTCATTTCCTTGCGGCCCCGGTTGCGGTTGCGGTTGCTGTTGCGTATGCGCTTGCAGGCGCAGGGAATGGTCATCGCCACACCTGCGACAAGGGCATCGTAGTCAGTGCAATTCAAAAGAAAAAGCAGACAATACTGATTAGAGTGACCAGAAAATCAGTTCAATCCTCGACACCGCACGCGGCGCCGCGGCTGCGCCTCATCCTGCGCCAGCTCGAGGTCTTCGTGGCCATCGCGCATGCCGGGTCCACGCGGGCCGCCGGCGATCGCGTGGCGCGTTCGCAGTCGGCC
>JAABPT010000007.1 GCA_011391855.1 Burkholderiales bacterium | reverse complement strand
CGGCCAGCCACTGCTGCTCGGGCGGCGTGAGCGCGCCGCGCAGGAAGGACTCGGTGCCCTGCCAGGCCAGCATCGCCAGCCGGCGTTCGAGCGCGCCCGCGCCGCTCTGCGCCAGATGCTGCAGGAGCAGCCGTCGGCGCAAGACGGCATAGGCCGTTTCGGTCAGCGTGTGGCGCTCCCGCGTGCCCAGGGCGCGGTGCTTGCGGAAGAAGGCCGCCACCACGCCGTCGGCCGGGGCGTCGAATTTCAGCAGCGCGCGCAGCAGTTCGGCGGCCAGGTCGAGCAAAGCGTTCGGGTGCATGGGATCAGATCAGGACCTGCGAAGCCCCGCCGGTGTGACGGACGATGCCGCCTTCGACGCGCAGTTGGCCCGCGACGAACCAGCGTACCGCCAGCGGGTAGATGACATGTTCGGTGGCCAGAACGCGGGCCGCCAGCGCCTGTTCGTCGTCGCCCGGGTGCACCGGCACCACGCCCTGCAGCACGATGGGACCGTGGTCGACCTCGGGCACCACGAAGTGCACCGTGGCCCCGGCCACCTTGCAGCCGGCCGCCAGCGCGCGGCGGTGCGTGTGCAGCCCCGGGAAGGCGGGCAGCAGCGAGGGGTGGATATTGAGCAGCCGCCCCTCATAGCGCCGTACGAAGGCGGCGCCGAGGATGCGCATGAAACCGGCCAGCAGCACCAGGTCGGGCGCAAAGCCGTCGACGACCCGGGCCAGTGCATCGTCGAAGGCCTGGCGCGTGGCGTGGACCCGGTGGTCCACCACGGCAGTGGCAATGCCCTGTTCGGCCGCATAGGCCAGGCCGCCGGCGTCGGCACGGTTGGACACCACCGCCACCACCCGTGCCGGCCAGCCCTCGGCGACGCAGCGCTGGTGCACGGTCGCCAAATTGGAGCCGCGGCCGGAGACGAGGACGACGATGCGTTGCATGGCGGCCGGCAGTGTAGGCGCTGCGCCGAACGGCCACACACGGACTGCATCGCCACTGCTCGGTCACTGCGGCCAAGGCGCGCAGGCCGAACTGAGACAATGCGCGCCTTCCTTCCCAACGACCTGCCCCATGCGATCGCGAGTCCTTTCCGGCATGCGCCCCACCGGCAGCATGCACCTCGGCCACTACCACGGCGCGCTCAAGAACTGGGTGCGGCTGCAGCACGAGCACGACTGTTTCTTCTTCGTCGCCGACTGGCATGCGCTGACCACGCATTACGAAGACCGCGAGGTGATCGAGAAGACCGTCTACGACATGGTCGTCGACTGGCTGGCCGCCGGGCTGGACCCCGACAAGGCCACCCTTTTCATCCAGAGCCGCCTGCCCGAGCATGCGGAACTCTTCACGCTGCTGGCCATGGGCACGCCGCTGGGCTGGCTGGAGCGCGTACCGACCTACAAGGACCAGATCGACAAGCTGCGCGACCGCGACCTGGCCACCTACGGCTTCCTGGGCTACCCGCTGCTGCAGGCCGCCGATATCCTGATCTACAAGGCCACCTACGTGCCGGTGGGCGAAGACCAGTCCTCGCACGTTGAACTCACGCGCGAAGTGGCGCGGCGTTTCAACCACCTCTACGGCCGAGCGCCCAGCTTCGAAGCCGACGTGGCCGCCGCGATGGCGAAACTCACCAAGGACGATGCGCGCTATTTCGACAAGCAGCGCAAGGCCTTCGGCGAGACCGGTGCGGCCGAGGCCGTGGCCAAGGGCGAAGGCATCGTGCGCCGCGCCGCTGCCCAGGTGGCCGGCTGGAGCGACGCCGACACCGAACTGCTGCTCGGCCACCTGCGCGGCAGCGGCAAGAGCATCCTGGTGGAGCCGCAGGCGCTGCACACCGAGGTGCTGCGCCTGCCCGGCGTGGACGGCACGAAGATGAGCAAGAGCTACGGCAACGCCATCCTCATGCGTGACGAACCCGAAGCGGTGACGAAGAAAGTGCGCGGCATGATGACCGACCCCGCGCGCGTGCGCCGCACCGACCCGGGCGACCCCGAGAAATGCCCCGTGTGGAGCTTCCACAAGGTCTACAGCGACGAAGCCACGCGCGACTGGGTTGTGAAGGGCTGCACCACGGCCGGCATCGGCTGCCTGGACTGCAAGCAGCCGGTCATCGACGCCATCGTGCAGGAGCAGCAGCCGTGGCGCGAACGCGCCGAGGCGCTGCTGGCCGACCCGAAGAAGGTGCACTGGATCGTGGAGATGGGCACCGAGCGAGCGCGCACGGTGGCAAGGCAGACGATGAAGGACGTGCGCAGCGCCATGGGCCTGGACTACTGAACCGGAAGACCCGGAACCGCGCATGACGAACGGCCCGCTGCAGACCCTCGAACTCGACCCCGGCGTCGCGCCGCGGGCCACCGTCGTCATCCTGCACGGCCTGGGGGCCGACGGCACCGACTTCCTGCCCGTGGCCGACGAGCTGAAGCTCGGCGCCGTGGGCCCGGTGCGCTTCCTCTTTCCACGCGCGCCGGTGCGGCCGGTCAGCATCAACGGCGGCGCGCCCATGCGCGCCTGGTACGACATCCGCGACGCCGATCTCGCACGGCGCGAGGACGAAGCCGGCCTGCGTGAATCGATGCGGCTGGTGCGGCAGCTCCTCGAACGCGAGGTGGCGCGCGGCGTGCCCGCGCGGCGCATCGTGCTGGCCGGCTTCTCGCAAGGCTGCGCGGTGACGCTCGGCGCCGGGCTGCGCCACCCCGAGCGGCTGGCCGGGCTGGCCGGCCTGTCGGGCTACTTGCCGCTGGCCGATACCACCGCGGCCGAACGCCACGCCGCCAACCACGACACGCCGGTGTTCCTGGCCCACGGCCGCAGCGACGGCGTGGTGCCCCTGGCCCGCGGCGCGGCCGGCCGCGACCTGTTGCTCGCCCTCGGCCAGCCGGTGGAATGGCACGACTACCCGATGGAACATTCGGTGTGCATGGAAGAAGTGCAGGCGCTGAACCAGTGGCTGCTGAAGGTGCTGGCCTGAGGGACTGAAGCCGTGCACGGCCTGCACCTTGTGCGTCCCGGACAGCAGCACCTGGCCGAGTACAGCGCTGCGCTGCAGCGCGGCTGGTCGGCCGACAACCTGCGCGGCGCGGCGGCGGCGCGCGAGGAACTGGAACACATCGCCGCCGACGCCACCGGCTTCCTGGCGCGCATGGACGACCCGGAAGCGCTCGCTGGGCCGGTGACCTTGCCCGATGGGTCCACCGTGCAGCGCGTGCCGAGCCTGCGCCGCTGGATGTGGCTGCCGGGCCCCGACGGCGGCTGCTTCGTCGGCAGCATCGGCCTGCGCTGGACCCGGGACGGCGCGCCGCTGCCGCCGCACGTGCTGGGCCACATCGGCTATGCGGTCGTGCCCTGGCAGCAGCGGCGCGGGTTTGCCACGCGCGCGCTGGCCCTGATGCTGCCGCTGGCGCGCGAACGCGGCTTGCGTCACGTGGAGATCACCACCGACCCCGACAACCACGCCTCGCAGAAGGTCATCCTGGCCAACGGCGGCGTGCTCACCGAGACCTTCGACAAGGGCGCCGCCTACGGCCACGCGCCAGGGCTGCGCTACCGCATCGACTTGCGGGCGTGAGCGACACCCGAACCCGCCGATGCGGGTCGGCAGCGACAATGGGCGCCAGGCATCTGGCCCGTCCCTCGCCCCTGCCGCGGTGCCCTTCGAAACGAACCCGATGCGCGACCTGCCACTGCTGCCCCTGCTGCTCACCGCCGTGGAGGCCACGGCGACGATCGCCTTCGCCTTGTCGGGCCTGCTGGAAGCGGCGCGCAAGCGGCTCGACGTGGTGGGCGTGTGCGTGGTCGCCGGCCTGGCCGCCTTCGGCGGCGGCACGCTTCGCGACGTGCTGCTCGACCGCCGGCCCTTCTTCTGGGTCGAGCACGCCACCTGGCTGTGGGCCCTGCTGGCCTTGTGCCTGGGCGCCATGGCGTGGCTGCGCGCGCACCATTTCGCGCCCACCGAAAAGGCCATGCAGTGGCCCGACGCGCTGGGCCTGGGCCTGTTCAGCGCCAGCGGCGCCCAGCTGGCGCTGGCGCAGGGACTGCCGCCCATCGTGGCGGTGCTGATGGGGGTGGTCACCGCCACCTTCGGCGGCGTGCTGCGCGACATCGTCTGCAACGAGATCCCCAGCGCCTTCCGCGACCACCGCCCTTACGCGGTGTGCGCCTTCGTCGGCGGTTGGGTGCTGGTGGGCGGTCACGCGCTGGGCCTGCCCGACAGCGCCACGGTGCTGGCCGGCGCTGGCACCGCCACCGGCCTGCGTGCGCTGGCGCTGCTCACCGACTACCGGCTGCCGCAGTGGTCGTCGGACGGCGAGGCGCGCGACAACAAGAGCCCCTGAAATCTGCGTCAGCGCGGCGGCCTCGCCACGGGCCGTTCAACCGAACCGGCCCTGCAGGAACCAGCCGGCTTCGTCGACGCCCGCCGGCAGGCGGCCGCGGTAGAGCCAGACCAGCGAACCGTCCTCGGCCTGGGCGATGAAATAGTCGCGCACCGCGGGCGTGCCGTCCCACCAGCCGGCCTCGATGCGCTCGGGGCCGCTCACCAGTTGCAGCGGCCGGCCTTCGAGCAGCGGCAGCGCGCCACGCTCGGCCAGCGGCAGCGGCTCGGGCAGCAGCCAGGCCGGGCGGTGGTGCGGCAGCGCGGGCGTGGTCTGTGCGGTGGCCGCAGCCGGCGCGCCAGCTGCCGTCGCGCCGGCCCGCGTCGGTGCCGTGCCCTGCGCCGTGCCCTGCACCGGTACGCTGCGGCTGGCGCGCTCGGGGCGGTGGTCGGCCACCGGCTCCAGGCGTTGCACCTGCTCGTCGCCCAGCCGCGCGCGCAGGCGCTCCAGCAGGCGCACCAGCCCCACGGCTTCGCCGGCGCGAGTGGGAAACAGCTCGCCGTTGGGCGCCGCGCTGGCCACCAGGTGGTGGCAGCGCAACTGCAGTTCCAGCGTGGGCGCGGCGAGCTGGCAGCGGGCCAGCCGCTCGCGCAGCAGCCCTTGCAGGTGTGCGGCGGCCAGCGCGGGTTCGGCCAGTTCCACACGCAGTTCGGTGGCCGGCGCCGTGGCCCGGCGCTGGCGTTCGTGCCCCATGCGCAGCGTGAAACTGCCCACGCGCGCCTGCCGCGCCTGCGCCCAGGCCACCAGCCGTGCCAGCAGCACGCTGGCGCCGGCCAGCACCTGTTCGCTGGTTTCGGCGCGGGCAAAGAGTTCGAGCCGGCTTTCGAAGGTGGCCGGCAGTTCGAGCCAGCGCCGCGGGTCGGCCTGCAGGCCCAGGGCACGGTCGAGTTCGTCCAGCAGATCGGCGCCGAAACGCCGCGCCAGGCCGGCGCGCGGCAGCGCGTGCAGGTCGGCCAGCGTATGCAAGCCCATGCCCTGCAGCGCTTCCCAGTGCTCGCGGCCGGGGCCGAGCAGCCACACCGGCGCGGCGCTGAGCAGTGGCTGCAGGGCGCTCAACTGGCGGGCATGGGCGCCCAGCACGAGATCACCGCGCCCGGCCGGATGCCAGCGCGCCAGCAGCGCTGCGCCTGAAGCGGTGGGCGCGGCGGCCATCTGCACGCGGTGGCCCAGCGGCGCCAGTGCCGCGGCCAGGCGTTGCTGCAGCGCTGCCAGGCCGCCGAACAGGCGCAGGCTGGCCTGCACTTCCAGCAGCACGGTCTGCGCGTCTTGCAGGGTCACCGCCGGCGTGAAAGCCAGCGCCGTGTGCGCCACCGCCCGCAGCGCGGCGGCGTCGCGTGCGGTGTCGCTGTCGGCCAGCCGCAGGTCGGCCACCAGCGCCAGCGCCGTGGCGCGTTTCATGCCGGGCCGCACGCCGCAGGTCGCCGCAGCGGCATTGACGGCGGCGATGCGGTGCTGGTGGATCAGCGCCACCGGGGGGTGACGGTCGGCCAGCGTCACGGGCCGCTGAGGAGTGGCCAACGCCATGGGGTTTGACGCCCTCTCCCGCCCGGGCGGGAGAGGGTTGGGGTGAGGGTGGGCTGGCGGCCGGCCGCTCTCAACCCCGCCCTCTTCCTCGCTGGGGAGAGGGAGCCCGGCAAGCAGGGCCGTCTCCGGCGGCAGCGTGGCGCAGAAGGCCTCCAGCGACAACAGCGGCAGGTGCAGTGCAAGCCAGAGCATGGCGGTTCCGGCAACGGTGGTGCAAGGAAACAGATGACATGCCGGAGGCTGTGAAGAGACGGATCACCGTCTCTCAGACCGGCACGCCCACACGCGGCGTGGCCGCCGCCGGTTCACGCACCGCCCGCGCCCGTGCCAGTGCAGGAGCGGAAAGCACTGGCGCCAGCGCCAGCGTGAGCGGCTGCGCCAGCGGCGGCCCGCGGCGTTTGAGCAGCGCCACGCGCAACTGGTCGGGACCGGCGCTGGCCAGCAGCAGGCGCAGCGGTGCGGCGCTGGGCCGCGTGCGCTCTTGCGCGTCGCGCAGCAGGAAGACCGGACCGTCGTGCGCCTGCGCGGCCAGTTGCAGGCGGCGCAGCGCATCGGCCGGCAGCCGTGCCGGCAGCCAGGCCAGCGCGGCACCGAGATGGCCGCTCTTGAGCGCCTGCTCCAGCGCCCACAGCACGTCGGCCGCGGGCAGCCGCTGGCGCGCCCGGCCGCGGGCGCCACTGCGGCTGCGCACCACCAGCAACTGCCCTGCGTCCAGGCCCAGCGCCGCCAGCGCCCAGGCACAGGGCTCGGCCGGCGGGTCGAACCACATCACGGCGCGCTGCCGGTGCTGCAGCGCCGCCAGCACCGGCGCCAGCAGGCGCAGTTCGCCCACGCCGGCATGCGGCAGCAGCAGTTCGGTGAGCACGCGCGCCGGCCAGCCGCCACCGGGGAGCTGGGCGTCGAGGTCGGCATGGCCGCTGGGCAGCACGGCCTCGGACGGGCGCGCCACCTGATGGGCGCGCCACAGCGCGGGGTGGAGGTTCTCCGGCGCCTGCGGCACCGGATGTAGCTTTTCCGGCGCCTGCGGCACCGGGTGCAGATCCTCCGGCGCCTGCGGCACCGGGTGCAGGCTGACCGCGGCTTGCGCGAGGGGCGAGACAGAACCGGAGCTGGCGAATCCAGCCGCTGCCCCAGCCGCCGCCGGCTGCAGGCCGCGCCGCGTCGGCACGCCCGTACCGGGCAGGCGCACGGGAGCGGCGTCGGGGGTGAGCAAAGGAGAGATCGCCACCAGATGACTGTACGTTCATACAGTTTTCATGGCAAGCACTGCGGCCACAGCCCTGCGGCCACTGCGTGCCGCGGGTCACGGGGGCAACAAGGCCGCACGGGCTGCAGCCAGAATCTCGCGACCCAACCCTCATCTCCCGGGGCTGGCAAGCTCGGCGCATCATGACCCTGACAACCACCCCTACGCTCGCCTTCCCGGTATTCGTCCAAGGCCTGGCCCTGAGCCTCGGACTCATCGTGGCCATCGGCGCGCAGAACGCCTTCGTGCTGCGCCAGGGCCTGCGCCGCGAGCATGTAGGCACGGTGGTGCTGTTCTGCGCGGTGGCCGACGCCGTGCTCATCGCCGCAGGGGTGCTGGGCATGGCCCAGGCCCTGGGGCAGAGCCCCGGCCTGGCGCGGGCACTGGCGCTGGTCGGCGCGCTCTTCCTGGCGGTCTACGGATGGCAGGCGCTGCGCCGCGCGCGGCAGGCGCACCAACTGAAGGCCGCCGCGGGTGGCGAAGGCCTGCGGCGCGGTGCCGCATTGGCGCAGGCGGCCGCCTTCACGCTGCTCAACCCCCATGTCTACCTGGACACCGTGCTGCTGGTGGGCAGCATCGGCGCGCAGCAGCCGGCCGCGCTGCGCGGCTGGTTCATCGCGGGGGCCAGCAGCGCCAGCCTGGGCTGGTTTGCGCTGCTCGGCTTCGGCGCCCGCTGGCTGGCCCCCTGGTTCGCCCGCCCCAGGGCGTGGCAGGTGCTGGACGGGCTGATCGGCGTGACCATGTTCGTGCTGTCGGCGCTGCTGGTGCGGCATGCCCTCGTCGGCCCGTGAGCCGGTTTCGCAGGAACAAGGGCGCGGCGGCGGATCAGCCTGCGCCGCCGGCCAGGGCCTCGCGCAACACCGCACCACACAGGGCCACCGCCGTGCGCGCTTCGTCGATGACCTTGCTCATGGTGATGAAGCCGTGCACCTGGCGTTCGAAGCACACGTATTGCACACGGGTGCCGGCGGCCGACAGCGCGTCGGCATATTGCCGGCCCTCGTCGCGCAGCGGGTCGAAGCCCGCGGTGAGCACCAGTGCCGGCGGCAGCCGCGACAGGTCGGCGGCCAGCAGCGGCGAGGCGCGCCAGTCGCTCCACTGCGCGGCCTCGGCGATGTACTGGCCGCGGTACCAGGCCACGCTGTCGGCGGTGAGCAGGTAGCCCTGGGCGTTGACGGTGTGCGAAGGCGCCACGGCGCGCATGTCGGTGGCCGGGTAGATGAGCAACTGGAAGGCCAAGGCCGGGTCGCCGGCATCGCGCAGCGCCAGCGCCACCACGGCGGCCAGGTTGCCGCCGGCGCTGTCGCCGCCCACCGCCAGCCGCGTGCCGTCCAGACCGAGCGACGCGCCCTCGCGCTGCAGCCAGCGCGTGGCGGCCACGCAGTCGTCCACCGCAGCGGGGAAGCGGTGCTCGGGGCCCAGCCGATAGTCCACCGACACCACCGGCACGCCCGCGGCGGCGCAGAGCTGGCGGCACAGCACGTCGTGTGTGTCCAGGTCGCCGATGGTCCAGCCGCCGCCGTGGAAATACACCAGCGCGGGCTGCGGGCCTGCCGCGGCGGCACCCGCAGGCCGGATCAGGCGCAGCGGCAGGCCGCTGTCGGTGCGCAGATCGCGCACGTCGCCCACCGCGGGTGGTTCGGGCTGGGTAAAGAAACGGCGCTCCAGGTAAAAGCGGCGCGCTTCGGCGGGCGTGAGCGTGTGCACGGGCGGCACACCGTTGGCGACCATCAGGTCGATCAGGGCGCGGGCTTGGGGGTCGAGCATGGCAATTCCTGGGCGGGCGAGGCGCCGCAGTTTAGGTCTCCTGGCCCGGCAGGCCGTCGCCGCCTGGCAGGCAGCGGCGCCACAATCCAGGCGCTGCCCATGCCCACCGATCCCCGCCCCGCGCCCTGCCCTTGCGGTTCGGGCCTCGACGACGCTGCCTGCTGCGCGCGCTGGCATGCCGGCCCGTTGCACCTGCAGGCGCCCAGCGCCGAAGCCTTGATGCGGTCGCGCTACAGCGCCCATGTGCTGGGGCTGGCCGACTACCTGCGCGACACCTGGCACCCGCACACGCGGCCGGCCGCGCCGCTGCTGGCCGACCCGGCCGTGCGCTGGCTGGGCCTGGAAGTGCGGCGCCACACGGTGCTGGACGCCGACCATGCGGTGGTCGAATTCGTGGCGCGCAGCAAGCTCGGCGGCCGTGCCGCGCGGCTGCACGAGACGAGCCGCTTCGTGCGCGAGAACGGGCGCTGGTGGTACGTGGACGGCGACGTGGCTTGAGCGGCTGAGGCTGACGCCGGCGTCACGGCAGGGCGCCGCCCTCATGTCGTTGGCTACCGCTGCTCGGCTGAAACCTCGGGCGCCGCGTGCAACTGCGACAGCCGCCAAGCCACCAGCACGGCCGCCGCCAGTTGCGTGGCCACCACCAGCCACATCACGGCACGCGCGCCAAAGGCCGTGCCGAGCGCGCCGCCGGCCAGCGCGCCGGCCAGCGTGGCGAGCTGGCCCGCGCTGCGGATGCCGGCGTCGGCGCGGGCCAGCAACGCGCTCGGCACGGCCGTCTGGCGCAGCGTGCGGTCGTGCACGTCGTACAGCACATGGCCGGCATCGCCGACGACCTGGTGCGCGGCCAGCCAGGCCAGCGTCACCCAGGCGGCGAGGCCGGCACCAGCTCCTGTACCAGCTCCTGCACCAGCTCCTGCACCAGCTCCTGCACCAGCTCCTGCACCAGCTCC
>JAABPT010000006.1 GCA_011391855.1 Burkholderiales bacterium | reverse complement strand
CCTGGTGATCAGCGCCACCGGCGTGAAGCCCAATATCGGCTTCCTGGAAGACAGCGGCGTGCGCTGCCTGGTGGGCGTGCTCACCGACGAGCACCTGCAGACCAGCGCGCCCGGCGTCTATGCCGCCGGCGACTGCGCCGAGGCCTTCGACAAGGTCAGCGGCAAGACGATCGTCAGCGCCATCCAGCCCAATGCCGCCGAGCAGGCCCGCGTGGCGGCGCTGAACATGGTGGGCCGCACGACCGAACTGCGCGGCGTGACGCAGATCAACGTGCTCGACACGCTGGGCCTCATCAGCGCCAGTTTCGGCGCCTGGGACGGCGTGCCCGGCGGCGAACACGTGGAGATGACCGACAAGGCGGCCGGCCGCCACCTGAGCCTGCAATTCGGCGGCGACCGGCTGGTGGGCTGCAATGCCATCGGCTGGACCGAGCATGTGGGCGTGATGCGCGGCCTGGTCGAAGGCCAGGTGCCGCTGGGCGAATGGAAGGACAAGCTGCTGCAGGACCCCACCCTGCTCATGCAGGCCTATCTGGCCAACGCGCAGGCGCAGCATGCCCATGCCTGGGTGTGAGCCGGCGGCCTGAGGCAGGATCGCGCGCATGCAGATCACCTTCAAGCTCTACGCCGGGCTCACCGACTACCTGCCCCCGGAGCGGCGCACCGGCAACCTGATGCCACTGGACGTGGCGCCCGGAGCCACCATCGCGCAGGTCATCGAGCCCTTCCACATGCCCGAGCGGCTGGTGAAGCTGGTGCTGGTCAACGGTGTCTACGTGCCGCCCGAGGAGCGTGCCACGCGCACGCTGGTCGACGGCGACGTGCTGGCCATCTGGCCCCCGGTGGCCGGTGGCTGAATGAGCTTCGGGCCCGAATTCCCGGAGCGCTTCGAGCGCGAACAGAGTTTCAGCGAAGCGGACTGGCTGCGTTGCCTGCCCGGTGCCGTGCGCGACCACGGGCTGGCGCTGCCAGCACCCGGGCGCGCGGTGGTGAACATCGGCCCCGGCACGCTGGAACTCGGCTGGACGATGCTGCCGCCGCGCCGGCTGGGCATCGTGCAGCTGCCGCGCATGGCGGTGCGCTACCGATTCGACGGCGTGGACGGCGCGGCGCGCAACCATTTCATGCGCTATTTCGACCTCTACACGCAGCGCGGTGGCGGCTGAAAGTGCGCCCCAGTGCCGAGCGGTGGATGCGCGGCCAGGCAGGGCCAGCTCGGCAGACCCCGAATGCATGCCTTTGTGCTGCATGTCGGCAATGGGGTGGTCAGCCGACCGTCGTCCTCGACGGCTCACCGGCGGCCAGTGTTTAGGTTTGTTCGACACCTGCCCGCGCAGCGCCACGGTTCAGCGTGTGGCGCAGACCTGAGGGCAGGTGTTGGACAAACCTAAACAACAACAGTCCCACGGAACCAGCCCAACACTTCAGACGAAAGGTGAGAATCGCGGCCGATCAGGATCAGTGGAAATCCTGCTCGAGCTGATGGCGAATGGCGCCGACTCGGACAATGTCGCC
This sequence comes from Burkholderiales bacterium, assembly GCA_011391855.1. Taxonomy (GTDB): domain Bacteria; phylum Pseudomonadota; class Gammaproteobacteria; order Burkholderiales; family Burkholderiaceae_C; genus Rubrivivax. The sequence continues at coordinate 8,367 of JAABPT010000006.1, read as the reverse complement.
ACGCACTTCAAATGCGGCAACGAGCCCGGCGCTTCCGAAGGGAACGATGAGTTCACGCTGCTTGTCGTTTAGGGCGCGAGCGGCCTTGCGGCATGAGTACGGTGAGAACTCCAGTAATCGAAGTGCGCGGTCGACGGCGTCTCTGAGGCGCCGCACTACATCGAGGTCAGGCGTCGCGCTGGCGAGTTCCCGCTCGATGGTGAAATCCTCAATCCGCAGCAAGTCGTCGGCAGCCTCCTCGGTCAGGAGGACGCGGTAGCTGGTCACTGCCCAGCGCGCGGCTTGCCTGCCGCCAGCCGCTGACGGGCCGCATCCAGCCGGGCATCCATCCGCCGCAGCGCCTCCTGCGGGGAGATCCCGTTGTTTTCACGCACGGATCGCTCGACGGCGTCTCGCGCTCGCGCGAGAAAGGCGTCTTGGGTACGCCGCCAAGTGACGCCGTCGCGAACGCACGCGGCCACGAAATCGGAGAGCGACTCGCCTTCGTCGAGGACAGCCTCGGCATCGCTACGCAGCGCGGGCTCGACACGCACGGCGGGGAGGGTGGAGGTCTTCATACGCGCACTGTAATGCAAATGTGATGCACTCACAAGTGTGTGTGAGCCACCAGTGTGTGTGAGCCAGCAGTTCTCACATCGTCCGGGGACATAGCAAGCAGATTGCCGGATTGCCGTCAGTCGCGAACGCCTGCTCCTGGCCGTTGGAGCCGACCAGCCTTCGCCCAGGAAGAACCGGTCCCGATCAGGTTGCCGACCTTCAGGCGGGCACCGACGCGTAGTGCCACCGCGGTGACGTCGAACCGAGATCGCACAGGTCGTCCCCCCATTGGCGCGCCTTGAGCTTTTCCACTCGCAAGCCCGTCACGCTCGAAGATGGCGCGGCTTCAAGACGCGCGGGCCAGCGGCAGGTTGAGCAGCAGGTTCTGCGGCTTCAAGCGCAGCACCCCTTCGGCGCTGCTCGCCAGGCCCAGGTAGACCGGGCGGCCGGCCACGTCGGGGTGCATCTCGGCCGGGTCGGCGAAGTCCAGCCGGAACAAGCTGATCAGCCGCTGGCGTCGCTCGTCGTCGACCGGGCGGTCTTCGTACAGGTCGTTCAACAGCGCCGTCGCCTCCGCATCCAGCCCCACATGCCAGCGCCACTGCGCATCGTCGATGCGCTGCACCGGTTCGATGCGCACCTGCACGCCCAGCAGGTGCGCCACCCAGCGCTCGAGCACCCGCGCCAGCGCCGGCAGCCCCGAACGCGCATTGCGCACATGGAACTGCAGGCCGTGGCCCAGGTCCTGCGTCAGTTCGTGCGTCAGGTCCAGCAGCATGTGGTGGCGCCCGGCCTGGGCGCCGTCCCAGTAGCGGGCCACGTTGCCTTCGGTCAGCACCTCCACGTCCATTGCCCGCGGCTGCAACTGGGCCTGCCGCAGCAGGCGGCCGAGGTCACCCAGGCCCGCGGTTTCGTGCAGCAGGTCGATGGCGTCGCGGTCGGCGGCGAGCACGCGGCCTTCCTGCAGGCTGATGCGCTGCGGGCGGAACAGCAGCTCGGCGGCGCGGGCCTCGAAGGCGCCCGCCTCAACGCCGGGGCAAGCGTCCAGCAGGCCGCGCAGCATGGCCTGCACGAGCAGGTCGATGAACAGCGGCGGCGTGTCGACGACACCACGGCGAAACAGCGACAGGTAGAAGGCCTGCAGCGAACCGGCAGCCAGCAAGGCTTCGCGGAAACGCAGGAAGACGGCGTAGTTCTCGCGGGCGTCGGCGTCCTGCAGCCGCGCCAGACGTTCGCCCGTGACCTTGCGCGTGGGCTGCTCCAGCAGCGCGGCGTGCAGCGCGCGCTCGGCGGCGCAGGACTCTTCCACCAGCGCCAGTTCGGGCCGGGCCAGGAACAGGCGCCACCAGTCGTCGCCCGGCCGCAACCAGCCGCGCTCGTCGTGCGACAAGTGCTCGTAGCCGCAGCCGGGCCAGAAGTCCATGCGGCTCCTCTTGGGTGCTACAGGGCGCAGCTACGGAAACCGCAGAACAGGCTGTCGCGGCCGGGCGGTGCGAATCGGCGCGCCTTGGGGTGGTGTTGGCGCGCCCGCGTGGCGAACGAGGCCCCACGCAACACGCCTTGCGTGCCGGCGGGCGGGATGGCGTCCAGCGACCCCGGCGACGCCTCGCCCGCCCCCGGCCAGGCGCGTGCGCTGCTGGCCACCCATTCAAAGACGTCGCCCCAGACGAAGCCGCGGCTGGACGCCGTGTGCGCCGCCAGTTCCCATTCGGGTTCGGTGGGCAGGCGCCGGCCGGCCCAGCGGCACCAGGCCTCGGCCTCGTGGCGGTTGGCGTGCATCACCGGCTGCAGCGCAGGCGCTCGCTGCAGACCGCCGCGGCGCTGCACCAGCACGCCGCCGAGCAACTGCTCGACATAGCCTGGCGCGCGCCGGCCACCGGCCTGCAACCAGGACCAGCCGGCGTCGGACCAAAGTTCGCGCCGCTCGTAGCCGCCGTCGGCGGCAAATTCGACGAACTGGCCCCAGTTCACGGCCTGGGCGTCGATCTCGGATTCGGGCACCACCACTTCGTGCGCCCAGCGTTCGTTGTGGGGCACCAGCCCGCGCAGCGGGCTGTCATCCTGTACCAGCCCGCGGAGCGGGCTGCCCTCCTGCGTCATGCCGCCGGGCGCCGAGCCCAGCATCCAGCGCGTGGCCGGCAGCCAGATGGGTTCGCGCACGGCGCGCGAGGGCGGTGAGGCGGCGCGCAGGTCTTCGGCCAGCGCCTCGCACAGCCGGTCTTCGTGCAGCAGGCTCAGGCGGTAGAAGTGCAGCGCCGCGTCGTCTTCGGCGCTGCCCGCCAGCAGGTCCATCGTGATCTCCAGCGTTTCGGCAAGAAATGCGCGCAACGCGTCGGGCCGGGGTGTCTCCTCACCGGCAGCCCAGGCGTCGGCGCGCGGCTCGACGCCCGCCAGCCGCGTGGCCCGCGGGTCGCAGGCCTCGCCACGCTGGCGCTGCACGTGGCGCGCGATCCAGGCTTCCTGGTACCAGCCGGCGTGAGCCGCACGCTGCAGCGCAGCGGGCGACTCGTCCTGCGCCAGCAGCGCCAGCAGGTGGTTGCGCGCGTCGATGAGTGCCAGCGAGAGCAGCTCGCGGCCGGCGCGGCGCATCGCCTGCGCGTCTTCGAGCGGGTGCACTCCGGCGCGCAATGCCGCGTTCACGCTGCCTTCACTCGCCCACCAGCCCATTGCGAATGGCATATACCGTGAGCTCGGCGTTGTTGGCCAGCTGCAGCTTTTCCAGCACGCGCGCGCGATACACCGACACCGTCTTCGGACTCAACGTCAACTGCTCGGCAATGTCGGCCAGCCGCTTGCCCGAGGCGATCATCACCAGCGTCTGCAGTTCGCGGTCGGAAAGCTTCTGGTGCAGGTTTTCGGTGACAGGCGCGGTGAGGCTCTCCACCAGCATCTGCGCGATCTCGGGCGTGACGTACTTGCGGCCCTGCGCCACCGTGCGCACCGCCTGCACCAGCAGTTGCGGGTCGCCGCCCTTGTTCACGTAGCCGTGGGCGCCGGCACGCAGCGCGCGGATCGCATACTGGTCCTCGGGGTACATGCTCACCACCAGCACCTTGACCGGCGAGCCTTCGTCCTTCAGCGCGTGCAGCGCGTCCAGGCCGCTGCGGCCGGGCAGGTTGATGTCGAGCACCAGCACGTCGCAGCCGGCGCCGCGCCCGTCGGCGGCCAGTGTGCGCATCAGCGTGCGCAACTCGCCGTAGTCGCCGGCCTCGCCGACGACGCGGATATCGGGCGCGTCGGACAGCGTGTCGCGGATGCCGCGCCGGATCAGTGCATGGTCGTCGCAGAGCAGGACTTCGATCATCGGAGGCTCGGGTGGCGATTCGGATGGCGGCTCGGGTGGCCGCTCAGGTGGCCGCTCAGGTGGCTGTCCACGCGGCAGTTTCAGGGTCTTCCGGACCGCCATTGTCACCGGCCGCGGCGTCGGCCCCAGCGCCGCCCAGCGGCACCGAAAGGATCAGTGACGTTCCGGCCGCGCTGCTGCTCAGGTCGACCCAGCCGCCCACCGTGGACGCGCGCTCGTGCAGGCCGCGCAGCCCGAAACTCTTCGCCTTGTCCAGGTCGTCCGGACCCAGGCCGCGGCCGTTGTCGCTGACCTCCAGCGAGAGCACGCCGCCGCTGATCGACAGGTCCACCCCCACGCGCGTGGCGGCGGCATGCTTGCTCACGTTGGTGAGCGCCTCCTGGGCCGTGCGGTAGGCCACCAGCGGCACGCCGGCCGGCAGCGCGCGGCGGTCGGGGCTCAAGCCGCTGGTGCGGAATTCGCACTCGATGCCGGTGCGCTTCTCGAAGCGGCTGGTCATCCACTGCAGCGCCGCCACCAGGCCTTGCTCCAGGATCGCCGGGCGCAGGTTCTGCATGATGCGCTGACTGGCTTCGATGGCGTGCGTCACCGTTTCCAGCGCCATCGCCGCGCGCTGCTGCACCGCGGGTTCGGTGGTGCGGCGGCGGATCCAGTCGAGCTCGAATTTCAGTGCCGTGAGCGAGCCGCCCACGTCGTCGTGGATCTCGCGCGCGATGGCCTGGCGTTCGCCCTCCACGCTGGTCTGCAGGTGCTGCGCAAGTTCCTGCAGGCGCTGGCGCGAGGCCTGCAGTTCGCGGTCGGCGGCCAGCCGCGCGCGCTGCGCCTCGGCCGCGGCGATGGCGTTTTCCACCGCCGGCGCCAGCCGCGAGAGATTGTCCTTGAGCAGGTAGTCGCTGGCCCCCTGGCGCATGGCCTCCACCGCCGTTTCCTCGCCGATCTGGCCCGACACCAGGATGAACGGCAGCGTGCTGCCGCTGGCGCGCAGCATCTGCAGCGCCTCCAGCCCGCCGAAGCCGGGCAGGTGGTAGTCGGAAACGACGATATCCCAGGGCTGCTGCAGCGCGGCGGCGAATTCGGCCCGGCTCTCGATGCGCAGCGGCTCGGCATGGATGCCGCCACGCTGCAGGTAGGCCATGGCCAGCGCGTGGTCGGGCTCGGAGTCTTCCAGGTGCAGCAGGCGGATGGCGGGGGTGGAGCCGGTCATGGCGGACGAGTATCGCAAAGCGCTGCAGGGCTGAAGGGCAGCCAGCGGCACGCCGCCGGCGCCAGCGGGCCGCCGGTCAAGCCCGGCGCAGCGTCCGCTCGAACAGGCTGAACAGCCGCTCCCAATGCCGCTCGGCCGCGGCCTGGCTGTAGATGCCGGCGCGCTGCGGAAAAACGAAACCGTGCGCCGCGCCCGGATACCACTCCACGCGGTGCGGCGTGCCGGCCGCCTGCATCGCGGCCTGCAGTTGCTGCACATCGGCCGGCGGCGCCCACTGGTCGATCTCGGCACAAGCGAAATAGCTTTCGCAGCGGATGCGGGGTGCCATGCGGTGCGGCGAGTCCGGGCGGTCGGTCACCATATGGGCACCGTGGATCGAAGCGATGCAGCGTAGGCGCTCAGGAAAGGCCGCGGCGGCCCACATCACGAACGGCCCGCTCATGCAGTAGCCGACGGCGCCCACGCGGCGGGCATCGGCCGCGGGCTGCGCATCCACGAACTCCAGCAGGGCCTGCGTGTCGCAAGCCGTGGTGGCGGCATTCAGCTTGGCCATCAGGCCGAACATCTCGGCCAGGGCCGGTTCGGTGCGCTCGGCCAATTGGTATTCGCGCCGATCCCGGTAGTACAGGTTGGGCAGGACCACGAAATAGCCCACGGCCGCGATACGGCGCGCCATGTCGTGCAGTTCCTCGCGTTTGCCGGGGGCGTCCATGTAGAACAGCACCACGGGGAACGGCCCGCCCTCTTCGGGATGGACCACGAAGCTGTTCATGGCGCCTTCGGCGGTGGGAATGTCCAGGTGTTGTTCGATCATGACCGGTCCCTGCCGAATCAGCTGGAGATGCGCGCCGCGGCCACCACGTCCAGCGCGCCATCGCCCCGCGCGATGGCGGCGTCGAACATCGCCGCCACGCCGGGCATCACGTGCAGGTCGAAGCCGCCGCGACGCGCTTCCTCGATCATCAGCCGCACGTCCTTGCGCGCCATCGCCAGTTCGAACGAAGGCTGCGTGACGTCGGCCGAAACGATTCGTGCCGCCCGCGCCGGCAGCGTCTGGCCGGGGTTGAAGTGCTCGAACAGCGAGAACGCCTCCGGCGTGGAAATACCCACCGCGTGCGCCAGCCGGTTCACGTCGCCGAGCACGCCGATGATGCCGATGAGCGTGAGGTTGCCGAACAGCTTGAAGGCCGCGGCGCGCTCGGGCGCCTCGCCCACGTGGACCACCTTGCCGGTCATCTGCTGCAGCGCCGGCAGCAGCGCTTCGTGTTGCGCCTTCGGGCCCGACAACAGCATCAGGCCGGTGCCTTCCTTCGCGTTCGCCGGGCCCATGAAGACCGGCGCATGAACGAAGGTGCGGCCGCGCGAGCGCCAACGGGCCACGCGCTCGGCCGTGGGCGTGACGGCCGTGGTGGTGTGGTCGACGATCCAGGTGCCGGGCGCGATGGCCGCGGCCAGCGGTTCCAGCACGGCGTCGACCGAAGCATCGTCGGCCAGCGACAAGTGCACGCGCTCGGCACCGGCCAAGGCTGCAGCCGGGTCGTCGAAGGACGTGGCGCCCACGTCTTGCAAGGCACGCGCCTTGGCGGCGCTGCGGTTCCACACGTTGACCTCGTGGCCGCAAGCCCGCATGCGGCGCACGAAGCCCGAGCCCATGAGTCCGGTACCGAAGAAGGCGATTTTCATGTTGACGGATCCTTCCATGACGATGCGGCACGATAACGCGGTGCCGACCTGTCGGCATCCCCGGGGCGGCCCTGCTCTGGCGGCCCCTACACTGGACGCATGTGGTTCAAGGACTGGTTCTCGCGGCGCAAATCCGAGCCCTCGGACCGGCAACGGGCGCTCGACCTCATCGCGGCCATCGACCGTGGCGGCCTGCCGCTGAACCCGGCGCGGGTGAACGATATCGCGCGCAGTCTCGGGCTGGAGGTGTCGGCACGGGCCCGGGTCGAGGACACTATCGTGCGCATCCGCCAGGCGCTGGCCCGGCAGGCCTTCTGACCGTGTCCGCAGCAACGGGCCCTACACCGCCCCTGCGCGCCGCAGCGTTTCCAGCACCGGCCGGCGCAACACCTCGCGCAGGCCCCACCAGCCGGCGGCCAGCGCCAGCAGAGCGCCCGCCGCGGCGCCCGCCAGCGGCACCCAGGGCGAAGGCGCCCAGGCGAATTCGAAGGCGTGGCGCGCCAGCAGCCAACCCACGGCAATCGCCGCCAGCGAGGCCAGCCCGCCGGCCAGCGCGCCCACGCCCAGCAGTTCGGCGCGCTGCACCTGGCCCAACAGCCGGCTGCCGGCACCCATGGCGCGCATGATGGCGAATTCGCGCGAGCGCGCCTCCCGCGTGGCGGTGACGGCGGCAAACAGCACCACCAGCCCGGCCACGAGGGTGAAACCGAACAGGAATTCCACCGCGCGGATCACCTGGTCCAGCACACGTTGCACCTGCGCGATGGAAGCCGACACATCCACGTTGGTGATATTGGGAAAGTCGCGGCTGAGCCGGCTGTCGAAACCCGGCGTGTCGGGGGCACGGAAGGTGCTGATGTAGGTGGTGGGCACGTCGCCCATCTCGGCCAGCGGGAAGATGACGAAGAAGTTGACGCGCATCGAGCCCCAGTCCACCTTGCGCAGGCTGGTGATTCGCGCCGCGCGCGGCTGGCCACCGATGTCGAAGTGCAGCGTGTCGCCCAGCTTCAGGCCGAGCTGCTGCGCCAGGCCTTCTTCCACCGACAGGCCGTCGGCCTCGTTCGCCACCCAACGGCCAGCCACCACGGGGTTGTGCGCGGGTGCCTGCTCGCTGTGGCTCAGGTTGAATTCGCGGTCCACCAGGCGGCTGGCGCGGTCGTCGGCGTAGGTCTCGCCGCTGACGGCGCGGTCGTTGATGGCCACCAGGCGGCCGCGGATGATGGGGTACCAGTCGTAGCGCTGAACGCCGGCGGCTTCGAGCGCGGCGCGAAAGGCCCCGCCCTGCTCGGGCTGCAGGTTGATGACGAAACGGTTCGGCGCGTCGGGCGGCGTGGCATTGCGCCAGCTGTTCACGAGGTCGGTGCGCAGCAGCACCAGCAGCACCAGCGCCAGCATGCCCACCGCCAGCGCCGACACCTGCAGCACCGCGAAAGCCGGCCGCGCCGCGATCTGGCGCGTGGCCAACACCAGCCAGCGCGGTGCGCGCGTCTCGGGCACGGCGCGCTTGAGCAGCCACACCGCACCCCAGGCCATGAGCGCGAACACCGCCACCGCCACGGCAAAGCCGCCCACGGCGATGGCGCCCAGCTTCACGTCGGCCGACACCGCCATCAGCAGTGCCACGAACCCGCCCGTGCCA
>JAABPT010000005.1 GCA_011391855.1 Burkholderiales bacterium | reverse complement strand
CTTTGTGGGTGCTGGGGATGGACTTCGTCCTCACCGCCCTGATGTTCTCGACGCCGTGACGCGGCGCTCGGGCAGGAGCTGAGTCAATGGGCAAGAAAAAAATCGAGATCCTGGTCGGCTTCTTCGTGCTGCTGGGCATGGTGGGCTTGGTCTTCCTGGCCCTGCAGGCGGCCAATCTGGGCACCGTGACCGGCAGCGACACCTACACCTTGCAGGCGCGGTTCGAAAATATCGGCGGCCTGAAGCCGCGCGCACCGGTGCGCAGCGCCGGCGTCACCGTGGGCCGGGTGAAGAGCATCGCGCTCGACTCGCAGACCTTCCAGGGCGTGGTCATGATGGACATCGAGCGCGCGTACCAGTTTCCCAAGGATTCGGCGGCCAAGATCCTGACCTCCGGCCTGTTGGGCGACCAGTACGTGGGCCTGGAGCCCGGCGGCGACGACGCCAACCTCGCCGCGGGAGACACCGTCGCGCAGACGCAGTCGGCGGTGGTGCTGGAAAATCTCATCGGGCAGTTTCTCACCGGCCGTGCCGACAGTGCCGGCACGGCGGCGGCCCCCGGGGTGGCCCCTGCCGCGGAGCCTGGCAAGTGACGCCGCAGCGCCGCTGGCCCGCTGCAACGGCGCGGCTGTGTGCCGGGTTGGTGTTCTTCGCCTGCATCGGCGGCTGCGCCACGGTGCCGGCCGCCGGGGGTGCATCAGGCCCGAAGCCGCTGGTGAACGCTGCGGACCCCTGGGAAGACGTCAACCGCAGCATCTACGCCTTCAACGAAGCGCTGGACGAGGCCCTGCTCAAGCCCGTGTCCGAGGCCTACCGCGACGTGGTGCCCAAGCTCGTGCGCACCGGCGTCGACAATTTCTTCGGCAATTTCTACGATGCCTGGTCGGCGGCCAACCAGTTGCTGCAGGGCAAGCTGGAGGACTCGCTGGTGATGGGCACCCGCGTGGTCACCAATACGCTGTTCGGCCTGGGCGGCCTGCTCGACCCGGCCACGGAAATGCGCCTGACTCGGCGCAGCGAGGACTTCGGCCAGACGCTGGGCCGCTGGGGCGTGCCGAACGGCCCGTTCGTCGTGCTGCCGCTGTTCGGCCCCTCGACCGTGCGCGACGCCACCGGCTTCCTGCTCGACCGTCAGGTGTCGCCGGCACAACTGTCGGGCAACGACGCTTCGCGTTGGACGATCGCTTCGATGGAGGTGATCAATGTCCGCACCAAGCTGCTGCAGACCCTCACGCTGCTGGACGACGTGGCTCTGGACAAATACTCCTTCATGCGCGATGCCTACCTCGCACGCCGACGCGACGCGGTCTACGATGGCGCGGCGCCGATGGAGGACTTCGAGGACGATTGGGAAGACGAACCGCCGGCAACGACCCCTGCTTCCGCCTCCGCTTCCACCTCCGCGCCTGCGTCGGCCGCCTCGGCCACCTCGGCCCCCTGAGTCCCCAGGTGAACCGCAGCCGGTGCTGGCGCGTTAAGGTGCCGTGGGTCTGAAACAGGCCCCCATTCGGAAAGGAAATCCGTGCTCAAGAAATTGCTGTCTGTCTCCTCGCTGTTGCTGGGCTTGGTGGCCGGTGCGCCCGCATTGGCCACCGGCACGCCGGACGCGCTGGTGCGCCAGATCTCCGTCGACGTGCTCAATGCCGCCAAGGCCGACAAGGCCATCCAGGCCGGGGATATCAATCGCATCGTCGCCATGGTCGAAGAAAAGGTGATGCCGCATGTCAATTTCGAGGTCGTCACCCGCTCGGCGGTGGGTCCGCAATGGCGTGCCGCCACGCCCGAGCAGCGCGGCAAGCTGCAGGCCGAATTCAAGACTCTGCTCGTGCGCGTGTATTCCGGCGCACTGACGGAGTTGAAGGACCACACGGTGGAGATCACCAAGACGCTGCCGGTGGCGGGAAGTTCGCAGGTCGTCGTGCAGTCCGAGGTGCGCGGCGGCAGCGAGCCGATCAAGCTCGACTACCGGCTCGACAAGCCCGCCGAGGCCTGGAAGATCATCGACGTCAACGTCGGCGGCCTGTGGTTGGTGCAGAACTACCGTTCGCAGTTCGCCACCGAGTTGAACAAGGGCGGCATCGACGGGCTGATCAACGCGCTGGTCGAGCGCAACAAGACAGCCGCCAAGGGTTGAGAGGCGGCGTCTTTCCCTCGCCCCGCCTGACTCTTTAACGGCACGACCATGCAACTGCCCGCCACCGCCACGCTCGACGAGGCCGCCGCCCTGGCTGAAACGCTGCCCGCTGCCATTGCCAGCGGCAGCGGGCCGCTGCAGGTCGATGCCAGCGCGCTGCAGGCCTTCGATACCTCGGCGATTGCGCTGCTGCTGCAGTCGCGGCGCCTGGCGCAGGCGGCCGGGCGCGACGTCGTCATCACCGGCGCGCCGGCCAAGCTGGCCGAACTGGCGCGGCTCTACGGCGTCGAGGAACTGCTCTCGCTGTCGCCTTCGGCCCCACCCGCCAGCGCATAGCGGCGCAGCCGCAGGTTCTTCTTGATCTCCTGCAGCATCGGCCGCAGTTGCGCCGAGCCCAGGCGCAGCGCCACACCAGTGGTGAGGATGTCGATGATCAGCAGGTGCAGCAGCCGCGACACCATGGGGCTGTAGCGGTCGGCGTCCTCGGGGTGGTCGGCAGCCAGCAGGATGTGATGCGCACCTTGCTGCGCCTCGAGCGCCAGCGGTGAGCCGCTGGCGGTGATGACGATGATCGTGGCGCCCTTCTTGCGCGCGATATCGGCAACGTCCAGCAGGTCGCGGCTGCGGCCGGAATTGCTGATGATCACCGCGCAGTCGCCGGGCTTGAGCATGGTGGCGCTCATGACCTGCACATGGCCGTCGCTCACGGCCGCAGCGGTGACGCCGAGGCGGAAGAACTTGTGCTGCGCGTCCTGCGCCACGATGCCCGAGTTGCCGACGCCGTAGAACTCGATGCGCTGGCCGTTGCGACCCGCCGCGGCCAGCGCCGCGATGGCGCGCTCGATGGCCTGCGAAGCGGCGGCATTGCGGTAGCGCAGCATCGCGGCCACCGCGTTGTCGATGACCTTCACCACCAGGTCGCCGGCCTTGTCGTCGTCGTCCACGGCGCGGTGCACGAAGGGCACGCCTTCGTTGACATTGCCGGCGAGCTTGAGCTTGAAGTCGGCCAGGCCGTCGTAGCCGATGCTGCGGCAGAAGCGCACCACGGTGGGCTTGCTGACATGCGCGCGAACGGCCAGTTCACCCACCGGCGAGGTGGCAAAGCCGCGCGGGTCGGCCATCAGCAGCCGGGCCACGCGCTGCTCGGCCGGCGGCAGCGCGGGGATCGAAGCCTTGATGCGTTCGAGCATGGTCAGAGCAGCGGTGCCGTTGGGCGAAAGGCCGGTCCCGCTATTGCTCCTCGGCCCAGGTGCAGCCGTCGCGCGCGATCATGGCGCTGGCCGCCGCCGGCCCCCAGCCGCCGGCGCTGTAGGGGCGCGGGCCGGTGGGGTCGCTGGCCCAGGCCTGCAGCACCGGTTCCACCCAGCGCCAGGCCTGCTCCTGTTCGTCGCTGCGCACGAACAGGTTCAGCCGGCCGGCCAGCGCGTCGAGCAGCAGGCGTTCGTAGCCGCCCACGCGTTCGCTGGGGAAAGCCTTGTCGAAGTCGAGGTCCAGCGACACCGGCGACAACAGTTCATTGCCGCCACTGCCCTTCACCGCCAGCAGGTGCAACTCCAGCCCGTCTTCGGGCTGCAGCTTGATGACCAGCTTGTTGGCCTGCCGCGTGCCCGGGAAGATGGGGTGCGGCACGTCGCGGAAATTGACCACGATGTGCGAGTCCCGCGCTGCCAGCCGCTTGCCGGTGCGCAGGTAGAACGGCACGCCGGCCCAACGCCAGTTCTGCACTTCGGTGCGCAGCGCCACGAAGGTCTCGCAGCGGCTGCCGGCGGGCACCTTCACCTCGTCCAGGTAGCCCGGCACGGCCTGGCCGCCTACGGTGCCGGCCTTGTACTGGCCGCGCACCACGTCGCGCGCCACGCTCTCGGGGCTGAACGGCTTGAGCGACTTCAGCACCTTGAGTTTCTCGTCGCGGATGGCGTCGGCGTCGCCGCTGGGCGGCGGCTCCATGGCGATCATGGTCAGCAGCTGCAGCGCGTGGTTCTGGATCATGTCGCGCAGCGCGCCGGTCTTGTCGTAGAAGTCGCCGCGCGTGCCCACACCGATATCCTCGGCCAGCGTGATCTGGATATTGGCGATGCTCTCGCGCCGCCACAGCGGCTCGAACAGCGCATTGCCGAAGCGCAGTGCCATCAGGTTCTGCACCGCCGGTTTGCCCAGGTAGTGGTCGATGCGCAGCGCCTGTTCCTCGCGGAAGGCCGAGGCCACCACGCGGTTGATGGTCTGCGCGCTGGCCAGGTCGTGGCCGAGCGGTTTTTCCAGCACCACGCGCACGTTGGGACCGTTGAGCCCCGCGCCGCCGAGCTGTTCGCAGATCACCGGGAAGAGATACGGGCTGGTGGCCAGGAAGAGCACCACGGTGTCGGCGCCGCGGTCGTCGATCCAGGCCTTCAGGCCGGCGTAGTGCTCGGGCTGCGAGAGGTCCATGCGCCGGTAGTGCAGCATCTCGGCAAAGCGCGCGAATTCCTCGTCGCTGGGCTGCTTGCGGGCCTCGACGGCGGTGAAGCGCTCCTTGATGAAGGCCCGGTATTCGTCGTCACTGCGCTCGTCGCGCGCCACCGCCAGGATGCGCCCGCCCGGAGGCAGCTTGCAGTGCCGGAAGGCCTGGAACAGCGCCGGCATGATCTTGCGCCAGGTCAGGTCGCCAGTGCCACCGAAGAGAACGAGGTCGAAGGACATGTCGCAGTGGCCGCAGCGTCGGCTGAGGGCGTGTAATTTTATTACACGATGGATAATGCACGAGTTTCAGGGACGGGTCAACGCATCCACCCGCATCCACCCGATGGAGGTGGACACCCCCGCCGGGCAACGCCTATTCTTCGGCCCTGCCAGAAGCAGGGAGCGGGGAAAAGATGCGCGCATGGACGGTGGACGCCGACGACATCCGTGTCGCCGAGGACTTCGACGAGTCCTTGCTTCACCGCACGCCCGAGATCGAGGCCTTTCTGGCACCCGACCGCGAAGACAAGTTCATCGTCATCGGCACCAAGGGCTTCGGCAAGACGCTGCTGCTGAAGGCCAAGCGCATCCTCTACCAGCGCGCCGGCCAGTCGGTCTGCCTGCCCAGCGGCAACCTGCTCGACAAGCCGATCGGCGACAAGATCTTCAGCCGCGAGGCCATCGCCTTCTTCTCGGCGTCGCCGCTGCCGTGGGCCAAGGTCTGGCTCGCCGCGGTGGCACTGGCCGCGCTCAAGCACACCGGCGCGACCGAGGGCCTGAAGGTGAACGCCCGGCTCGCGTCGCTGGTCGCCGACCGGCAGTTGCACAGCGTGATCGACCACTTCGTGCGCCTGCTCGACTTCACGCCCAGCGAGCTGCAGCGCTGCGCCACCGACACCGACGGCCACCTGGTGCCGCGGCTGCGCATGCTGAAGACGCCGCTGACGATCTTCGTCGACGGCATCGACGAATATTTCAACAAGCACGTCGAGGAGGTGCCCACCAACCCCAGCGTCACCGGCGAGCTCTCGCCCGACGTCTGGTACTACTCGCAGCTGGGCCTGGTGGAGGTGGCCTACCAGCTGCGCCGCATCAACCACCGGCTGAAGGTCTTCGCAGCCATCCGCAAGGAGGCCTATGCCCGGCTGCCGCAGCGCACGGCCATGGTCCAGCAGTACCGCGGCAGCGCGGTCGACATCGCCTATTCGCCGGAAAGCCTGCGCGAGATCTTCGTCAACAACATCCGGCTCGTGAAGCCCGACCGCATGGTGCTGCCCGGGCGCGAGCGCACGCGGCCGCTGGAGGCCTTCCTGGGCCGCACCAGCGTCACCGACACCTACACGCGCGAGGAAGAAGACGTCTTCGGCTATGTCTGCCGCCACACGCTGCTGCGCCCGCGCGACCTCATGACCATCGGCGACCGGCTGGTGGCGCTGCGGCCCGACGAACGCCGCAACGAGCACCGCATGATGGAAGCGGTGCACCAGGCGGCGACCGAGATCGCGCACGAATACCTGGCCGAGATCGCGCCCTACACCGGTGAGCTGGAACTCGAGCGGCTGTTCCAGCGCCTGCCCGGGCCGATCCTCACGCGCGCCGAGGTCGAGGGCCTGTGTGAAGACGGCGCGCCAGGTGGCCAGCAGCTCAATGGTTGCGAACCAGCCCTTCGGGCGCTGTACCGCGTGGGCCTGCTCGGCTACGTGCAGCACGACATCGTGCGCGGCGAATGGCGGCAACGCTTCCTGCGCCCCGGCGACGCCACGTGGGAACCCAACGGCGTGCTGCCGCGGGCGACCCACTACCTGCTGCACCCGGTGCTCGGGGGTGTGATCGGGCGACTGAACCCGGAATTCCTGCAGCGCATCGACCGCCTGAATGTCGTCGGCTACGACCGGCCCTGGAAGTCGCCGGCCGGCACCGAGCGCTCGGCCAGCGTGTCCTCGTTGTGCGTGCTGAAGGCCGACGTGCATGCCTTCGGCGGCCTCATGAGCACGGGCGCCGACGCCCCGGTGCGCAAGGCGCTGGCCGACGCCGTGCAGCGCTGGGCGCCGCCGGATGCCGTCAGCGAGACCAGCGCCGGCGACGCGGTACTGATTGCCAGCGACGACCCGGTGGCGCTGGTGCAGACGGCACGCCACCTGATGGACGACGTGTACAGCGCCCCCGGGCAGCCGCGCCTGCGCATCGCCTTGCACCATGGCGAGGTGCGGACGCGCGAGCGCGACCTGGACCTGCGCAGGGTGGTCGTCGGCGGCGCCGCCATCCTGTGCGCGTCGCGCGTGGAGCCGGTCGTCGAACCGGGTCAGATCTGGGCCACCGAGGAATTCCGCCAGCAGTTCCTGCAGCGCCCTTCGCTGTGGCGCATGACCCCGCTGCAAGCGCCCGGCGGCGGCGAGCTCTTCGACATCAGCAAGAAGGGCAGCGCCGAGCCACAGATGTGGGCGCGCCTGCACCGGCTCGAATCCTGACGCGCCGGGGCTGGGCAGGGAAGACGCGGCGTGGGGAACCGATGCGAATTTCGCTCAACGCGCGCGACGCGCGCAGGCGCCGCAGGCGCCGCGCCGCGGCCGCCTCGTTCAGCGCAGGTGGTGCTCGAAGAAGCCCAGCGTGCGCTGCCAGGCCAGCTGGGCCGCCGCGGGTTCGTATTCGACCACCGGCAGCAGCTTCTTCGCGCCCACCTGCGTCTCGTTGAAGAAGGCGTGCTGGGCGTCGTAGCGGTGGAATTCGTAGGCCACCTTGGCGGCCTGCAGCCTGCCTTCCAGCGCGTCGACACCCGCAATCGGGAACGGCACGTCCTGCAGTGCCCAGTGGCCCATCAGCGGCGACTTGATCTTGCCCGCGTCCACGTACTCCAGCGGCGGATAGCCGTAGAAGACGACGGCGGCGTCCACCTCCGGCACATGCACGGCCGCCAGCAGCGTGAGCGCGCCGCCCATGCAAAAGCCCGTGACGCCGACCTTGGCGCTGCCGCCAGTCTTCAGGAACTGCACCGCGCCGCGCACGTCCTGGCCGGCGGCGTCGCCGAAGTTCAGGTTCGTCATCAGGTGTTCGGCCTCGGCCGCTTCCACCGTGCTCTTGCCGCGGTAGAGGTCGGGCACCAGCGCGCGAAAGCCCTGCTGCGCATAGCGGTCGGCCACGCCGCGGATCTGGTCGTTCAGTCCCCACCATTCCTGGATCACCACCACGCCCGGAGCGCCCTGCGGCGCGGCCGGCTCGGCGAGATAACCCTGAACGCTTTGCCCATCGGGGCGTTGGAAGGTGACGGTCTGGCCCATGGAGGTCTCCTGTATCTGGTGGTGGACGAGGAAGAAGCACGCATTCTGTCGCAAGGGCTCTGCAGGACAATCGGGCCCAGCCATGAATCCGATCGAAGAAACCCGCCACTGGCTCGAGGCCGCCGTCATCGGCCTCAACCTGTGCCCCTTTGCCAAGTCCGTGCACGGCAAGGGCCAGATCCGCTGGGTGCTCAGCGAAGCCCGCGACTCCGGCGCGCTGCTGGCCGACCTGGTGCGGGAATTGCATTTCCTGGCCGCTGCCGATCCGCAGGCCGTGGACACCACGCTGCTCGTGCATCCGCAGGTGCTGACCGACTTCCTGGACTTCAACGACTTTCTCGACGTGGCCGATGCGGCCCTGGTCGAACTCGGGCTCGACGGCACGCTGCAGGTGGCCAGCTTCCACCCGCAGTACCAGTTCGCCGACAGCGCGCCCGGCGACATCGGCAACCACACCAACCGCTCGCCCCACCCCACGCTGCACCTGCTGCGCGAAGCCAGCATCGAGCGCGCCGTGGCCTCGGTGCCCGACGCCGCCAGCATCTACGAACGCAATGTCGAAACCCTGCAGCGGCTCGGGCACGCCGGCTGGCGGGCCCTGTTCGAGCCCTGAGGGGCTGAGAGGCCATGACATGAAAGTCTGCATCGTCGGTCTCGGCGCCATCGGTGGGCTGTTCGCCGGCTGGCTGGGCACACGGCTGCCGGCCGCGGCGGCGGCCACGCTGCAACTGTCGGCGCTGGCGCGTGGCGAAACACTGGCCGCCGTGCGCCGGCACGGGCTGCGCCTGGAAGGTGCAGAAGGCTCGGTTGGCGTGCCGCTGCAGGCCAGCGAAGACGCCGCTGCGCTCGGCCCGCAGGACCTCGTCATCCTGGCCGTCAAGGCCCCGGCGCTGGCCGCCGCGGCGCCCGCCGTGGCGGCACTGTGCGGCCCGCGCACGCAGGTGCTGGCAGCCATGAACGGTGTGCCCTGGTGGTTCTTCGAGCGCCTGCCCGGCCGCTGCCAGGGTCTGGTGCTGGACTCGGTGGACGCCGGTGGCGTGGTGCGGGCGCTGATCCCGGCCGAACGCGTGATCGGCTGCGTGGTGCACCTGTCCAGCGCCGCGGTCGCGCCCGGCCAGGTGCGCCATGTCAACGGCCAGGGGCTGATCCTCGGCCGCGCAGACCCCGGAACGGGAGGCAGCGACGGCCGCCTCCAGACCGTGGCCGCGCTGCTGTCGAGCGCCGGCTTTGCAGTCACGCTGTCCGAACGCATCCAGCGCGAGGTCTGGTTCAAGCTCTGGGGCAACATGACCATGAACCCGATCTCGGCGCTTACCGGCGCCACCTGCGACCGCATCCTCGACGATCCGCTGGTGCGCAACTTCTGCAGCGCCGTGATGCTGGAAGCGCAAGCCATTGGCGCGGCCTTCGGCATCCCCATCGAGCAGCGGCCCGAGGAACGCCACGACGTGACGCGCAAGCTCGGCGCCTTCAAGACGTCGATGCTGCAGGACCTGCAAGCCGGCCGGCCACTGGAGATCGACGCCCTGCTGGGCGCGGTGCGCGAGATCGGGGCCCATATCGGCATCGCCACGCCGAACGTCGACGCGCTGTTCGGCCTGGTGCGACTGATGGCGGCCACGCGTGGCCTGGGTGCCACAGGCAAGCCGGTTTCACTGGCGGCGTGACTTTGCACCGTGACGCACGCCGCGCTCCCATGCCGCGGGCGGAGGCATCCCTCAAGTCGCACACCTAGAATTTTCTGTCAGGGGAGATACGGATATTCGGGCGCAACCGGCCGCACGCCCCGTCACCGCTGCCCGGCACCGACGGCGGCGACTCTGCCGTGTACTTCGGCCCCACTGGGGGTTCCGGCCCCCTGTCCATCGACACCGGCGACGGCTCCCGAGGCTCGGGCGGGGGTGGCCTGCCCTTCATCGACCCGGCGCCGCCGAATGGCGGCGGCACAGACCCCACGCCGCCGCCCGAAGGACCGTTGGGCCCGTACCGCCCGGCCCCGGTGGAATCGCCACTGGGCCCGGTTGCGGTGGTCCCCGAGCCCGGCACCTGGGCCCTGTGGCTGCTGGGCCTGCCCGCGCTGACCTGCGCCGCACGGCGCCGTTCGGTGCCAGTGCGCGATCAGCTCGCGATCAGCTATTGACGATGGCCGACACCACCGCCACGGTGGCTTC
>JAABPT010000004.1 GCA_011391855.1 Burkholderiales bacterium | reverse complement strand
GGCGCTGGACTGCGGATGCTGGACGCCGCCGACCAGGTACTGCCCGCGTCCTGGCGCGGTTTCGACCACTTTGCGTGATGGCCACGGTACGCGTGTCCGTCGCTTTCATGTCGCGCCACCCGGCGCACTGGATCGCGTTGGGCTTCGGCAGCGGCCTGTCGCGCTGGGCGCCGGGCACCCTGGGCACGCTGTGGGGCTGGGTCTCTTTCGCGCTGCTCGACCGCTGGCTGGGCGACGTCGGCTGGGGTGTGCTCATCGTGGCCGCGCTCGTCGGCGGCCTGTGGGCTTGCACGTTGACGGCGCAGCACCTGGGCATCGCCGACCCCGGTGCCATCGTCTGGGACGAGATCGTGGCCTTCTGGATCGTGCTGTGGCTGCTGACGCCGGCCAGCGCCTGGGACCAGTTGCTGGCCTTCGCGTTGTTCCGCTATTTCGACGCCGCCAAGCCAGGTCCGGTGGGCTGGGCCGACCGCTTGTGCAAGCTGCAGACCGGCCAGATCATCGGCTGGCGCCAGGGCTGGGGCATCCTGTTCGACGATCTGGTGGCGGCCGCATGCACGTTGCTCGTCATCGCGCTGGCCGTGGCGCTGCCGCCGCTGCTGGAACTGGGCTGAAGACGGAGACCGCCGCATGGAATTGCAGGCATTTCATACCCAGGTGCTTGTGTTGGCCGGCATCCTGCGCCGCCGCGGCTGGCGCATCGCCACCGCCGAGAGCTGCACTGGCGGCCTGGTTGCCGCCGCCTGCACCCAGGTGGCCGGGTCTAGCGACTGGTTCGAGCGCGGCTTCGTGACATACAGCAATGCGGCCAAGATCGACCTGTTGGGTGTCGATGCGGCCTTGATCGAAGCGCATGGCGCCGTCAGCGAAGCCGTGGCACAGGCCATGGTGCACGGCGCGCTCGGGCGTGCACCCGTGGATCTGGCGGTAGTGGTGACCGGCATCGCCGGGCCGGGCGGTGCCGTGCCCGGCAAGCCGGTGGGCACGGTCTGGCTGGCCTGGGGCACGGCAGCCGGCATGCAGGCCGAAAGGTTGCAACTGGCCGGTGACCGCGATGCCGTGCGCAGCGCCAGCGTGCATGCCGCGCTGCGGCGTCTCACCGAGGCCGCCCAGCCGTGAAGGTGCTGCTGTGCGGCGACATGGACGCAGCCGAGGCCGCGTCTTGGCGCGACGTGCTGGCGGCGGCCATGCCCGAAGCCACGTGGCTCGACACCGCCGCTGCACGCGCGCAGCCCGCCGAGGTGCAGGCCGCCGTGGTGGCCAACCCGCCGCCGGGCAGCCTGCAGGGCTTGCCGCATCTGCGCCTGATCCAGAGCCTGTGGGCCGGCGTCGACCGCCTGCTGGCCGACGCCACGCTGCCGGCCGGCGTGCCCATCGCGCGCATGGTGGACCCGGCCATGAGTGCCGCCATGGCCGAGACCGCGCTGTGGGCCGTGCTGTCGCTGCAGCGCGACTTCTTCGTCTATGCCCAGCAGCAGCGACAGGGCGTGTGGCTGCAGCATCCGCAGCGCCGTGCCGACGACTTGCACGTGCTCGTGCTCGGGCAGGGCGCCATGGGCCGCGCCACGGTCGAGCGGCTGGCGCCGCTGGGCTATCGCGTGATCAGCTGGCGCCGCGACGGCAGCGCGCTGGCACCGCGGCTGGCCACGGCCGATATCGTGGTCAACCTGCTGCCGCTCACGCCCGAAACGCGCGGCCTGCTCGACGCCCGCTTCTTCGCCGCGCTGCCCGCCGGGGCCGCGGTGATGAACCTGGCCCGCGGCGCGCATGTGGTCGACGCCGACCTGCTGGCCGCGCTGGCCAGCGGCCGCCTGCGCCACGCCGTGCTCGACGTTTTTCAGACCGAGCCGCTGCCGGCCGGACACCCGTATTGGACCCATCCGCGGGTGACGGTGCTGCCGCACGCGGCGGCAGCCACCGACCCGCGCAGCGCCGCCGCGGTGGCGGTGGCCAACCTGCGCGCTGCGCGCGACGGCGGGCCGATCGCGCACCTGGTGGACCGGCAGCGCCGCTACTGACCCGGCGACGCCCAACGGTTGCAGCAGCCTTCAGGGCTCCAGCGCCAGCCGCAGCGGCAGGTGCAAGGACTGCGGCGATGACCGCGACGACGAACGTGGCAAAGACCGTGGCGACGGCTGT
This sequence comes from Burkholderiales bacterium, assembly GCA_011391855.1. Classification (GTDB taxonomy): domain Bacteria; phylum Pseudomonadota; class Gammaproteobacteria; order Burkholderiales; family Burkholderiaceae_C; genus Rubrivivax. The sequence goes on along the minus strand of JAABPT010000004.1, from coordinate 7,907 downwards.
GGCGCCGACTGCTGCAGCACCATCAGCACCAGGCGGCGCAAGGCGTCCCAGGGTTCGTGCGGCCACGCGGGGTGTTTCAGCCCCTTGGCGATGCCGTCGCACACGCTTGCGGCGAGCAGCAGTTCGGCGAGCACGGGCGCTTCCAGCAGCGGCAGCACACGCTCGAACAGCTTCTCCTTCGAACCCCAAACACGGGCGTCGCGCAGCGCCAGCGGCAACGGCTTGCCATCGTCGAAGGCCGCGCGGGCACGGGCCAGCGCGCGCACATCGTCGGCCAGCGTCCAGTGCACCATCACCACAGCTTCGCCCTCGGCGCGCAGTCCGTCGAGCATGCGCAGCGCGCGCGCCACCTGGCCCGACCAGACCGCTTCGGAAAGCTTGGCGACGTCGTAGCGCGCCACGTTCAGCACCGCGGCCTCCACCTGTTCGAAGCTCAGCTCACCGGCCGGGTGCAGCAGCGCCAACTTCTGCAGCTCCTGGTGCGCGGCGAGCAGGTTGCCTTCCACGCGGTCGGCAAAGAAGGCCAGCGTGCGCTGCCCCGCGTCGCCGGCTTGCACACGCTGGCCCTGGCGCGCCAGGCGCTGCGCCAGCCAGCCGGGCAGTGCCTGGCGCTCCAGTGTTTCCACGCGCACCGTGGTGCCGGCGGCGTCGAGCGCGGTGAACCAGGCAGCCTTGGCCTGCTGCCAGTCGAGCCGCGGCAGTTGCACCAGGGTCAGCACGTCTTCGGGCAGCCGCTCGCACACTTCCACGCAATAGCGTTGCAAGGCCTCGCTGCCTTCCTTGCCGGGTTTGCCCGAGGGGATGCGGATCTCGATCAGCTGCGCCGAAGCAAACAGGCTCATCGCCTGCGCCGCGCCGAGCACGCTGCTCCAGTCGAAGTGGGCGCCGCTGACGGTGAAGACCTTGCGTTCGGTGAAGCCCGCCGCACGCGCGGCGGCGCGGATGGCGTCACCGGCCTCCTGGCCCTGCAGGGGCTCGTCGCCGTGGATCGTATACAGCGCCTTGAGTCCGCGGGCGAGTTGTGCTTCGAGCTGTTCGGGGCGGATCTGCATCGCTCGGTGCCACTCAGATCTGAACCGCGGCCAGCCGCCGCAACACCTGCAGCACGACGTCGCTCTGCATGTCGCGGAACAGCGCTTCCTGCTCGAATTCCTTGGCCAGCGTCGCGGTCTCGCTGAAATTCAGGTCGCGCCACAACAGCAGATTGGCCCGCGGAATCAGTTCGCGGCCCGCGGGCGTGTGGGCGCGGAAGTTGAATTTCAGGCGCAGCTGGAACTCCCGCACCTCGGCCGACGCCGTCGAGGCCACGACACTGCGCTCGCGGATGTCCTCCAGCGCCTGCAGCACGACGTCGGCCTTGTCGGGGGTGTCCAGCACGCGCACCTGCAGCGCGAGCTGGCGCCGCAGTTCCTCGGCCAGCGGCGAACGCGGTGCGAAGCCGGTCAGCGCGATGCTGGCAAACGACAGCTTGGGCGGTTGCCTCAGGGCAAATCCGCAGCCGGCCAAGCCGGCCCCGGCCAGGCTCGCCAGGCCTGCCAGCGCCGCGCGACGCGACCTGGGTTCAGACCACGACATTGACCAGCCGGCCAGGCACCACCACCACCTTCTTCGCCGGCCTGCCTTCGCTGAAGCGCGCGAATTCGGGCGTGGCCAGCGCGGCGGCCTCGATGGCCGCGCGATCGGCGCCGGCCGGCACGCGGATCGCGCCGCGCAGCTTGCCGCCGATCTGCAACACGAGCTCGATTTCGTCCTGCACCAGCGCCGCCTCGTCCACCTGCGGCCAGGGCGCGTCGATGATCTCGCCGTGCACCGCCTGCAGGCCGAGGGCCTGCCACAACGCATGCGTGATGTGTGGTGCCGCCGGGTACAGCGTGCGCAGCAGGATGCCGAAGGCTTCGGACAAAACAGCCGCGTCGGCGGCTGCCGCCTGCTGACCGGCCGCGTCGGCAGCTGCCGGTTGCTCACCGGCTGCGCCGTCGGCCGCGGTCTCGGTAAGTGCCGCGTCCTCGATCGCATTGAGCATCTTCATCGCGCCCGAGATCACGGTGTTGTATTGCAGCCGCTCGTAGTCGTGGCTCACCTGTCGGAGCAGGCCGTGGATGTCGCGGCGCAGCGCGGCGGCCGCCGTGCTGGCGACGGCCATCGTGGGCGTGGCGGCCGCCAGCCGCGGTGCCAGCCGCACGCCGGCATTCCACAGCCGGCGCAAGAAGCGGAACGAGCCCTCGGCGCCGGAATCCGACCACGCCGCGCTCTGGTCCGGCGGGCCGGCGAACATGGTGAACACGCGTGCCGTGTCGGCACCGAATTTCGCGATGATGTCCTTGGGCTCGACGACATTGTTCTTGCTCTTGGACATCTTCTCGATGCCGCCCAGCCTCACCGACAGGCCGTCGGCCTTGGCCGTGGCCCCCGTCGGGTGGCCTTTGTCGTCGTAGCGCACGTCGACTTCGCTGGGATAGAACCAGTGCCTCTTGCCGGATTCGTCCTCGCGGTAGAAGGACTCGTTGAGCAGCATGCCCTGGGTGAAGAGCTTGCTGAACGGCTCGCTGAATTTCACCAGGCCGAGGTCGCGCATGGCCTTGGTCCAGAAGCGCGCATACAGCAGGTGCAGTACCGCGTGTTCGATGCCGCCGATGTACTGGTCCATCGGCATCCAGTAGTCGTTGCGCGCGTCGACCATGGCGCCATCGCTGCCGGGGCAGCAATAGCGCATGTAGTACCAGGACGAGTCGACGAAGGTGTCCATCGTGTCGGTCTCGCGCCGCGCCGGCTGGCCGCACTGCGGGCAGGCCACGATCAGGAACGACGCGCAATGTTGCAGCGGGTTGCCGCTGCCGTCGGGCACCAGGTCTTCGGGCAGCACCACGGGCAGGTCCGCGTAGGGCACCGGCACGTCCCTGCAGTCGGGGCAGTGGATGATGGGGATCGGCGTGCCCCAGTAGCGCTGGCGGCTGATGCCCCAGTCGCGCAGCCGCCAGGTGGTCTTCTTCTCGCCCAGGCCCTTCTGGGCCAGCGCGGCGGCGATGGCGTCCACCGCGGCCGCGTAGGGCAGGCCGCTGTAGTTGCCCGAGTTGATGGTCACGCCGCGCTGCTTGTCGGCGTACCAGTCCTGCCACTGCTCGTAGCTGAAATGTTCGCCGTCGACGTGCACCACCTGCAGGATGTCGATGCCGTATTTCTTGGCGAAGGCGAAGTCGCGCTCGTCGTGTGCCGGCACGCCCATCACGGCGCCGTCGCCGTAGCTCATCAGCACGTAGTTGCCCACCCACACCGGCACCGCGTGGCCGGTGAGCGGGTGCGTCACGGTCAGCCCCGTGGGCCGGCCTTCCTTTTCGCGCGCTGCCAACTCGGCTTCGGTGGTGCCGCCTTTTTTGCATTCGTCGATGAAGGCGGCGAGTTGCGGATTCGACAAGGCGGCGTGCGTGGCCAGCGGGTGTTCGGGCGCCACGGCGCAGAAGGTGACGCCCTTGATGGTGTCGGCTCGCGTGGTGAACACGTACATGCGGCCGTCCTGGATGAGTTCGCCGTCGGCGCCGCAAATCTCGTGCGGGAAGGCGAAGCGCACGCCTTCGCTCTTGCCGATCCAGTGTTCCTGCATCAGGCGCACGCGCTCGGGCCAACCGGCCAGGTAGTCCTTGTGCGCGGGGTCGTTGACGCCGGCCAGCAATTCGTCGGCGTATTTCGTGATCGCCAGGTAGTAGCCCGGGATCTCGCGCTTTTCCACCGGCGCGCCGCTGCGCCAGCCCTTGCCGTCCTCGACCTGCTCGTTGGCCAGCACCGTCTGGTCCACCGGGTCCCAGTTGACGATCTGCGTCTTGCGGTAGGCGATGCCGGCTTCCAGCATCTTCAGGAAGAACCACTGGTTCCATTTGTAGTAGCCGGCGTCGCAGGTGGCCAGCTCACGCTGCCAGTCGAAGGCCAGGCCCAGCGGCTGCATCTGGCTCTTCATGTCGGCGATATTGGCGCGCGTCCAGGCCGCCGGCGGCACGTTGTTGGCAATGGCGGCGTTCTCTGCCGGCAGGCCGAAGGCGTCCCAGCCCATCGGCATGAGGACGTTGAAGCCCTTCATGCGCAGGTAGCGCCCCATCATGTCGCCGATGGTGTAGTTGCGCACATGCCCCATGTGCAGCTTGCCGCTGGGGTAAGGCAGCATCGAGCAGGCGTAGAACTTGGGCCGCTTTGGGTCTTCGACGACGCGGTAGGCGTCGCTCGCCGCCCAGTGCGCCTGCGCGGCGGCTTCGACTGCGGCGGGGTCGTATTTTGGGTTCATCCTGGGGATTCTACGAAGCCGTTCCCCAGTCGGCGGCGCACCCGGTCGGCGGCGCCTCAGGGCCCAGCCGTTGCCTCGGTGATGAAGCCGATGCGCGTGAGCCCGGCTTCCTGCACCCAGCCGATGACCTCGGCCACGCGGCCGTAGGGCACGTTGCGGTCGGCACGCAACTGCACCTCGGTGGCGGGGTCGCGACGAGCGGCGCTGCGCACGCGCTCCAGGATCTGCTCGCGGCTGGCCGGCTGGTCGGCAAGGAACAGGCCACCGCTGGCGTCGATGGCCAGCGCCACGAAAGCCGGCGCGTCGCTGGGCGCGGCACCATCGGCGCGCGGCAGGTCGAGCTTGAGACTGCTCGTCATCAGCGGCGCGGTGATCATGAAGATGACCAGCAATACCAACATCACGTCGATCAGCGGCGTCATGTTGATGTCGCTCATCGGCCGTGAGCCGGGGTTGCGTTCGAGGCGGCCGAAGCTCATGGCGCGCGGTCGGGCGCCCGGCCCGGGTCCGGGTTCCCCAGTCCGGAACGAGCCCCCTCGGGGGGAAGCGAGCTTGGGGGCAGCATCATTTCGCGAAGGTCATGGGCGAAGCCTTCCAGTTCCGCCTCGCAGGCGGCCACCCGCTTGCCGAAGACGTTGTAGGCCAGCACCGCCGGCACCGCCACGGCAATGCCGGCAGCCGTCATCAGCAGCGCCTCGCCGATCGGTCCCGACACCTTGTCGATGGTGATGCTGCCGGCCGCCGCCACGCCCACCAGCGCGTGGTAGATCGCCCACACGGTGCCGAACAGACCCACGAAGGGCGCCGTGCTGCCCACCGAAGCCAGCACCACCTGGCCGAACTGCAGGTGCGCCAGGGCGCGGTGCAGCGCGTCGCGCAGCCGCCGCGTCAGCTGCGAGGCCACTTGCCCAGCGCCTTCCAGCGTGCCCGCCACCGGCTGCGCAGCGGCGGCGTCCAGCAGCGGCAGCAGCACCCGTTCGCGGTCCAGCGCGGCCAGCCGGGAACGGCCGTCGTCCAGCGAGGCAGCGTCCCAGAAGGCGGGCACGGCGCGCGCGATGTCCCCGGCGGCGCGCCGCAGCACCCAGCCCTTCCACAGGATCAACACCCAGGCCGCCACCGACATGGCCAGCAGCAACAAGGCCACCGCGCGGCCGACGCCGTCGCTGGCTTGCCAGAACTGGCTCAGGCCCTGCACGGTTCAGCGCCGGCGCGCGGTGCAGCGCAAACGGTTCATCGGGGCGCCAATCCAAGCACCTGGTCCATGGCGAACAGGCCGTGCGCCTGCCCGGCAAGGAACCGCGCCGCGCGCAGGCTGCCTTCGGCGTAGTTGGCGCGGCTCGTGCTGCGGTGCGTGATCTCGATGCGTTCGCCCGTGCCGGCAAAGAGCACGGTGTGGTCGCCGACGATGTCGCCGCCGCGCACGGTGGCAAAGCCGATCGCGCCCGCCGGCCGCTCGCCGGTGTGGCCATGGCGCGTGAGCACGCCGTGCGTGGCCAGGTCGACGCCGCGCGCGGCGGCCAGCACCTCGCCCATGGCCAATGCCGTGCCGCTGGGTGCGTCGACCTTGTGCTTGTGGTGCGCCTCGATGACCTCGATGTCGTAGCCTTCGCCCAGGGCGCGTGCCGCCATGTCCAGCAGCCGCAGCATCACGTTGACACCCACGCTCATGTTGGGCGCCAACACGACGGCGATGTGCTCCGCGTGCGCGGCGATCACGGCGCGCTGCTGCGGCGTGAAGCCCGTGGTGCCGACGATGGCCTTGACGCCGAGTTCGCGGCACACCGCCAGGTGCGCCAGCGTGCCCTCGGGGCGCGTGAAGTCGATCAGCACCTCGGCGCCGGCCAGCGCCGCGTGCAGGTCGGCGCGGATCGCCACGCCCGTGGCCTGGCCCAGGAGGGCGCCGGCGTCCTGACCCAGCGCCGCGCTGCCGGGAATGTCGAGCGCCGCGGTCAGCGTGCAGTCACTGCTGCCGAGCACGGCCTCCACCAGCATGCGGCCCATGCGGCCCGAGGCGCCGGCGATGGCAATCTTCAGCATCTGGCCGGGCCCGGTTTCAGGACGCTTCCAACGGCGGATATTCGCGCACCGCACCCACCGGTTCGGCCGGAGCGGCCTCGCGCTTCACGGGCGGCGGCAGGGCCAGGCGCTCTTCCTCCGTCAACTCGAGCTTGCGCTCCTTCACGTCCTTGAAGCGGCTGATCGAGGCCACGAATTCGCGTTCGGTGGGCAACTCGGTGGCCTCGAACGTGCGCACCCGGTCACCGTCGAAGAAGACGACGACGCCGCGGCGCTGCACGTCGGTGTTGGGCCGGCGCAGCATGAACACATAGTCCCAGCGGTCGGCGTGGAAGGGGTCGGCGAGCAGCGGCGTGCCCAGGATGTCCCGCACCTGAAGTCGCGTCAGGCCGGGCTTGAGCAGCGCCACCTGGTTCTGGGTGACGGCGTTGCCCTGCACGATGTCGATGCGGTAGGGGGTGATCACGCCCATGAAGCTGTCGGTGCGCTGCAGCGACTCGCAGCCCGCCAGCAGGGCGGCGGCGGCCAGGGCACTGAGGAGGATCGGGCGTGAGGGCATGGGCAGAAGCTGAAGGGGTGGCGGGCCACCGGTGAGCGCAACGGGCCCGGGGCCGGCTGGCTATGATCGGCTCATTTTAGCGGCGCAACACCCGGGGACGCTGAATGACGCATGCCGAAGAACTGAAGAGCAGCGGCCTGAAGGCAACGCTGCCGCGCATCAAGATCCTGGAAGTCTTCCAGCGCACCGAACGCCGGCACCTCACGGCCGAGGACGTCTTCAAGATGCTGCTGGCCGAAGGCGCTGAAATCGGCCTGGCCACCGTCTACCGCGTGCTGATGCAGTTCGAGCAGGCCGGGCTGCTGCTGCGCAGCAATTTCGAGTCGGGCAAGGCGGTGTTCGAACTCAACGAGGGCCAGCACCACGACCACCTGGTGTGCCTGGACTGTGGCCGCGTCGAGGAATTCTTCGACCCCGAGATCGAGCAGCGGCAGCGCGCCATCGCCGTCCAGCGCGGTTTCGAGCTGCAGGAGCATTCGCTGGCGCTGTATGCGCGCTGCACCAAGGCGCAGTGCGAGCACCGGCACGTGAAGTGACACGATGCCGGGCGGTGGCGCTCAGTGGTGGTTCACTGGCGCTCAGTGATGTTCAGTCCCCGCCGCCGCGCTCCATGGCCTTCTGGTGGCGCTGGATGAAGTCCTGGTAGGTGTCGATGCCGCGCAGTTGCAGCACGGTATTGCGTACCGCCGCTTCCACCAGCACCGCCAGGTTGCGCCCGGCGTCCACCGCGATCACCACCTTGCGCACCGGCAGGCCCAGGATGTCCTCGTACAGCGGCTCGTAGGGCAGACGCTCGAATTCGCGCTCCATGGTTTCCTTGCGCACCAGGTGCACGATGAGCTTCAGGCGCATCTTGCGCCGCACGGCGGTCTCGCCGAAGATGGCCTTGATGTCGAGCAGGCCGATGCCGCGCACTTCCAGCAGGTTCTGCAGCAGTTCGGGGCAGCGGCCTTCCAGGGCGGTCTGGCTGATGCGGTAGATGTCCACCGCGTCGTCGGCCACCAGGCCGTGGCCGCGGCTGATGAGTTCCAGCCCGAGTTCGCTCTTGCCCAGGCCCGATTC
>JAABPT010000003.1 GCA_011391855.1 Burkholderiales bacterium | reverse complement strand
GACCGGGGTTATGCCGACCACGGCTGGCTCAAAAGTTTCCACAGCTTTTCCTTCGCCGACTACTATGACCCGGCCCACATGGGTGTGGGCAATCTGCGTGTCATTAACGAGGACCGCATCGCCCCCGGCACCGGCTTCGGCACCCACGGCCACCGCGACATGGAGATCGTGAGCTACGTGCTCGAAGGCGCGCTGGCGCACAAGGACAGCATGGGGAATGGGACCGAAGGCGGCGCCAATGCGGGCGTCATTCGCCCCGGCGACGTGCAGCGCATGAGCGCCGGCACCGGCGTGCGGCACAGCGAGTTCAACCACGCCGCCGACCAGACCACGCATTTCCTGCAGATCTGGATCCTGCCGCGGCAGGCCGGCATCCAGCCCGGCTACGAGCAGAAGCATTTCGATGCGGCCGCCAAGCGCGGCCGGCTGGCGCTGGTGGCCTCGCCGGACGGACGCGAAGGCTCGGTGACGATCCACGCCGACGCGTCCATCCGCGCCGGCCTGTTCGATGGCGCTGAGCGCCTGGAACAGGCCATCGACCCGGCGCGCATCACCTACGTGCACCTGGTGCGCGGGGCACTGCGCGTCAACGACCACACGCTGCGCGGCGGCGACGCGGCGCGCATCGAGGGCGAGGCGAAGCTCATGCTCGAAGGCGGGCAGGACGCCGAGGTGCTGGTCTTCGACCTCGCGCGCTGACGCAGTCGGCGCAGCGCTGTACACATCACCGACCTTGCTGCGGCAGCGACGCCGCATCAACCATCACTCCTTCTACAACCCAAGGAAACCACCATGAGCAACATCGTCATCGTCTTTCACAGCGGCTACGGCCACACCGCCAAGGTTGCGCAAGCCGTGGCCGAAGGCAGCGGCGGCACGCTGCTGGCCATCGACGCCGAAGGCAATCTGCCCGAAGGCGGCTGGGAGCAACTGGCCGCGGCCAAGGCCGTGGTCTTCGGCTCCCCCACCTACATGGGCAGCGTGAGCTGGCAGTTCAAGAAGTTTGCCGACGCCTCCAGCAAGCCTTGGTTCACGCAGGTCTGGAAGGACAAGATCGCCGCCGGCTTCACCAACAGCGCCACCATGAACGGCGACAAGCACTCGACGCTGCACTACCTGTTCACGCTGAGCCAGCAGCACGGCATGCTTTGGGTGGGCACCGGCATGATGCCGAGCAACAGCAAGGCTGCCACGCGCGACGACCTCAACTACGTGGGTTCGTCTTCCGGCCTGATGACGACCACGCCTTCGGACGCCTCGGTCGACGAGATGGTGGCAGGCGACCTGGCCACGGCGCGCGCCTTCGGCCAGCGCATCGCCCAGGCAGTGACGCGCATCGCCTGACGCGCGTGGGCAGGCGGGCGCGGGACCTGGGCTCAGGATTCGCCGACCCAACCACGCGCCCAGCGCAGAGCGGCTTCGAGGTTCGACGCCGCCGCTTCGCTCAAGACCTCACCGAGCCCGAAGCGCTCGCCGCAGATGGCCAGCAGCATGCAGGGTGGCGCCGTTTCGCCGTTGAGCTGCAGGTAGACGCGCAGCAGCTCAGCCGGCGAAAGTGCGTGGCTGGCCGCTTGTGCGGACTCGGCGGCCGCCACCGGCGCCGCGGTGAAAGACCTAGCTCCATCGACGCTCGCGTCGACGAACAGAATGCGCTCGCGGCCGACGAGGTCCAGCGCATGTTCGACCTGCAACTGGTAGTCCTCCAGCAGTTCCACGCGGCTGCGTTGTGCCGCGTCGAGTTGCTCGTCCAGCCGCTGCACGAAAAGCGGCCCCAGCGCGTCGTCACCGCGGCTGGCATTGCCCCAGCCGAAGACGAGCAGCGGCGCAGGCATGCGGCTGCGCTCTCAGTCCGCGGCCGGCCTGGTGAAACCGCCGTGCGGCGACCGCTGCACGCGGTCGAGTTCGCTGCCGTCGGCCGCGCGCAACGTCACTTCCAGCGGCATCTGGCCCAGCGCATGCGTGGCGCAGGAAAGGCAGGGGTCGTAGGCGCGGATGGCCACTTCGATGTGATTCAGCAGCCCCTCGGTCAGCTCGTGGCCGCTGAGACAGTCGCGCGCCACCGAGCGCACGGCCTCGTTCATGGCCTGGTTGTTGTGCGTGGTGGAGACGATCAGGTTGCACATGGTGACGAGGTCGTTGTCGCCCACGCGGTAGTGGTGGATCAGCGTGCCGCGCGGCGCCTCGATGATGCCCACGCCTTCGCTGCGGCGCATGCCGCCGGCCATCAGTTCGCCTTCCATCACGTCGGGGTCGTCCAGCAGCGTGGCAATCACCTCGGCCGCGTGCAGCAGCTCGATCATGCGCGCCCAGTGGTAGGCCAGCGTCGCGTGCACCGGCTCGCCGTGGCCCCAGGCCACGAATTCGCGCCGCTCGGCCTCGGCCAGCGGGCTCGGGATGAAGTCGCAGTTCTGCACCCGCGCCAGCGGGCCCACGCGGTACCAGCCGGCCTCGGGGCCCAGGCTCTTGAGGTAGGGGAACTTCATGTAGCTCCAGGGCTTGACCTCTTCCTCGATGAGGTCCAGGTAGTCCTGGTCGGCCACGCCGTCGACGATGATCTGCCCCGCGGCGTCGCGCACGCGGATCACGCCGTCGTACAAGTCCATGCCGCCGTCGTTGGCCACCAGCGACATCATGGGTGCGCGGAACGAGCCGAAGCCGTTGTACAACGCCGGCTGCGCCGCGTGCAGTTGCTTGACGATGGCCACCGCCTGCTGCGCCCAAACCAGCACCTGCGGCAGGTCGGCCTGCAGCAGCGCGCGGTCGGCCGCGCTCAGGTGCTTGTTCATGCCGCCCGGAATCGAGCCCGTGCCGTGCACACGCTTGCCGGCCGTGGCGCGGATGACCTCCTGGCCGAATTTGCGCAACATGACCCCCTGCTTGGCGATCTCGGGGTGGGCCGCCACGACGCCCACGATATTGCGCCGCGAGACCTCGGAGTCGAAACCGAACAGCAGGTCGGGCGAAGACAGGTGGAAGAAGTGCAGCGCATGCGACTGCAACATCTGGCCGTAGTGCATGAGCCGACGCAGCTTCACGGCGCTCGGTGTCATCTGGCGCACGCCCACGATGCGGTCCATGGCCTTCGAAGCCGCCAGGTGGTGCGACACCGGGCAGATGCCGCACAGCCGCTGCACCATCACCGGCACTTCCCAGTAGGGCCGGCCTTCGATGAAGGCCTCGAAGCCGCGGAATTCAACAATGTGCAGCCGCGCCTGCTGCACGTGGTTTTGTTCGTCCAGCAGCAGCGTCACCTTGCCGTGACCTTCCACTCGCGACAGCGGGTCGATGGCGACGCGGCGCAGCTTCGACGGGTCGGTGGCGGTTTCGAGCGCAAAGGTCATGGTGGTTTGTCAGCCCTGTCAGTCGTAGTGCAGCAACCCGTGGCCCAGGTGCGGCGTGCGCCCGGCCAGGAGGTCGTTGACGAAGGCCCAGATGGCGTCGGCCGACGGCGGGCAGCCGGGCAGGAAATAGTCCACCTGCACCACCTCGTGGATGGGGTGCACCTGGTTCAGCGGCAGCGGCAGTTCGGGGTCGTTGGGGATGCCGCTGCCGCGGGAAAGGCCCGGGCGCGAACGGTAGACCTCGGCCAGTACGTCGGCCAGGTCGAGGTGATTGCGCTGCGCCGGCAGGCCGCCGTTGATGGCGCAGGCACCCACCGCCACCAGCGTCTTGCAGTGGGCGCGGAATTCGCGCAGCACCTGCACGTTTTCTGAATTGCACAGCCCGCCTTCGATGAGGCCGATGTCGCAAGGCCCCACCTGCTTGATATCGGTGATGGGCGAGCGGTCGAATTCCACGTGCTGCAGCAACTCCAGCAGCCGCTCGTCGATGTCCAGGAACGACATGTGGCAGCCGAAGCAGCCGGCCAGCGACACCGTGGCCACCTTGTACTTGCGCGGTGTGGCGGCGGCGGTCGTCATGGCTGTTCTCCTGCGGCGACTCCGGCGGCGGCTTCGACGGCGACCCCCGCGGCGGCTTCCGCCAGCGACTGCTTGTCGAAGGGTCGCTCGCCGATGGGCACCGCGAAGCCTTGCCGCTTGGGCAGGATCACGCCCACCGGGCAGATGCTGGCGGCGCGGTCGCTCAGGGCGAAGTCGGTGTCGCCCAGGCGGGCACTCTCGCTGTCGACGATCAGGCGCGTCTTCAGGCCGTGGCCGGCCAACGCGAAGACATTCTTGCCGTCGATGTCGCGGCTGGCGCGCACGCACAGGCCGCACAGGATGCAGCGGTTGGTGTCCAGCAGCACAGCCGGGTGGCTGGCGTCGACCGGGCGGTTGGGATAGAACTCCTCGAAGTGCGGCCCCTCCATGCCCATCTCGTAGGCCGTGGCCTGCAGCAGGCAGTGACCGCTTTTCTCGCACGACGGGCAGAAATGGTTGCCTTCGACGAACAGCATCTGCAGCATCGTCTTGCGGTAACCGTTCAACTCGGTGGTGTCGCTGTGCACCTCCAGGCCAGCCGCGGCGGCCACGGTGCAGGCCGCGCCCGGGCGGCCGTTGACGCGCACCACGCACAGCCGGCACGAACCGTGCGGCGGAAACTCCGGCGACCAGCACAGGTGCGGGATATAGCGGCCGGCACGTGTGGCCGCGCGCAGGATCGTGTCTCCGGGCTGGAACAGCACGTCCTGCCCGTCGAGCAGGAAGCTGGCCTCGGCGGGCGCTTGGCGGTCGGTCATGGCGGGGTCCCCAGGTGCGCCGCCGCGTCGTCGCGGCCGGTCAAACGCCGCGCCACCGACAGTTCGGCGTCCAGGTCGAAGCCAGGCTCGAACTGCAGCGACTTCAGGCGCTTCTCGTAGGCCGGGCGGAATTTGGCGATGGTGTCGCGCAGCGGGTTGCAGGCGGTGGCCCCCAGGCCGCAGTGCGTGGCCACGTGCATGAGGCCGTCGAGTTCGAGCAGCACGTCCAGATCCACGCGCGAACCGTGGCCGGCGGCCAGCTTGTCCATGCGCTTGGCCACCAGTGCGGTGCCCACACGGCAGGGGGTGCAGAAGCCGCAGCTTTCGTGCTCGAAGAAGTGGGCGAAGTTGCGTGCCACCTCGAACATGTCGCGCGATCGGTCGAAGACCATGAAGGCGCCGGTGGTCGGCACGTCCTCGTAGGCCAGGCGGCGGCCGAATTCCGGCGCGGCCAGGCACACGCCCGCGGCGCCGCCCACCTGCACCGCCTGCGTGTCGCGCGCGCCGCAGTCCTGCAGGATCTGCGCCACGCGCGTGCCGTAGGGGTACTCGTAGAGGCCGGGCCGGTCGCAGTCGCCAGAGACCGAATGAATCTTGGTGCCGGTGGACTTGGGCGTGCCGATGCAGGCCCACCAGGCGCCACCGCGCAGCAGGATGTGACCCACGGCCGCGAAAGTCTCCACGTTGTTGACCACCGTCGGCCGGCCGAGATAACCGCTTTCGGCGGGGAACGGCGGCCGGTGGCGCGGGTAGGCGCGCCGGCCCTCCAGCGATTCGAGCAGCGACGATTCCTCGCCGCAGACATAGGCGCCGGCGCCGACGTGGATGTCGATGTCGAACGTGAATCCGGCCTGACCGCCGACCGCGGGGCCCAGCAGACCGGCGTCGCGCCGGCGCTGCAACACCGCGCGCAGCGGCTCCAGCAGGTAGCCGTATTCGCCGCGCAGGTAGACCAGCCCCTGGCTGGCGCCCACGGCCAGCGCGGCGGCCGTCATGCCCTCGAACACCAGGTCGGCGTGGCTCGTGAGCAGCACGCGGTCCTTGAAAGTGCCGGGCTCGCCTTCGTCGGCGTTGCAGACCACGTAGCGCACGTCGGCAGGCGTCTCGCGGCAGGCCGTCCACTTGGCGCCGGCGACATAACCCGCACCGCCGCGGCCGCGCAGCGCCGAGCGCTTCAGCTCGTCCATCACGCCGTCGGCGCCCAACGCCAGCGCGGCCTGCAGCGCGCTGCCCGGCACGAAGGGCGTGCCGAGCAGCACGTCGGCGCGGCGCACGTTGTCCTGCACCTCGAACCACACCGCCGGCCACTGCGGCACCGGCACCTGGGCGCGAATCAGCTCGGCCATCTGCGCCACGCGGCCGGCGTCCAGCCGCGTGAGCACGTGGCTGTGGTTGACCAGCGCCGCCGGACCCTGGTCGCACAGCCCGGTGCAGGAGGTAGGGGCCACGCTGACGAGGCCGTTGCGGCTGAGTTCGCCGGGTTTCACCCCGAGCAGGGCACACAACTGCGCCATCAGCGCCGGCGCGCCGAGCATGTGGTCGGTGATGTTGTCGCTGAACAGCACGCGGTAGCGGCCCACGGGCCGGCGGTGCAGGAAGCGGTAGAAGCCCGAGACGCCCTCGACCTCGGCCAGCGTCAGGCCCAGCGCGTGGGCAATCTGGGCCAGCCCGTCGCGCGGCACCCAGCCCTCGGTTTCCTGGGCTTCGCGCAGGATCTGCAGCAGCGCATGCGGGCGCTCCCCATGGCGGGCCAGCACGGCTTCGATGGCATCGCGTTGACGGCTCATGGCTTCTTATAAACAAGGCGCCTTCGAACCTGACTGACATGGCGCAAGGCGGACGCGGATTGCCGCTGCCGAACAGCCAACCCGGCGCACGCCCCCGCCCCCGTCCCCGGGCGCTACAGTGCGCGCATGAACCCGCTGCCCACGCTGATCAAGGTGCTGCCGGCCGCCGACTGGGTGGCGCTGGTGCTCTTCTTTGCCGCCTGGGCGGGTTATGCCACCTTCGCGCGGCGCCGTTCCACGGTGCGGCCCTCGCTGCTGGCGCTGACCAACCGCGAACGCGTGCGCTGGATGCTGCAGACCACGTTGCGCGACAACCGCGTCATCGACGGCGTGGTGGTGCAGAACCTGTCCACCAGCCCGTCGTTCTTCGCGTCCACCACCATCCTCATCATCGGCGGCCTGCTGGCGGTGCTGTCGACCAACGAGCAGGCCAGCGCCATCGTGCAGGAGATCCCGTTCGCGGCGCGCACCTCGGTGCTGGTGTTCGACCTGAAGATCGTGCTGCTGACGGCCGTCTTCGTCTACGCCTTCTTCCGCTTCACCTGGAGCCTGCGCCAGTACACCTTCGGCGCCCTGCTCGTGGCCGCCGCACCGCCGCACGAGGCCTTTGCCGACGAGGCCAAGCGCAGCGCCTTCGCCAGCCGCGCCGGCCGCGTCATGGGGCTGGCCGCGGAGACCTTCAACGACGGCCTGCGGGCCTACTACATGGCCTTCGCCGCCGTGGCCTGGTTCTTCTCGCCCTGGGCCTTCATGGCCGGCACCGCGGGGGTGGTCTTCGTGCTGTACCGGCGCGAATTCCACTCCGACGTGCTGGCGGTGCTGGCCGAAGGGGGCGACTGAACGGCGCAGCCTTCACCGGCTCCAGAGTCGGCGCACGAGACTTGTTCTGACGCAAGGCCGTGGGCTTTTGCCTTTGATAGATTCTGTTTCTTCACGGGTTGGGCAAGGGTGCGGCGCGTCATGCCGCAGGGGAGAAACTATGGCCGATGCGATGGTGACCGGGCATGTCGCGGGGGCGGGCCTCGACACCGAGTCGTTGACGATGATGCTCGACGCGGTGCGCGAGTTCGTCGAGCATGCGCTGCCGCCGCAGCGCCAGTTGCAGCTGGATCACGACGACGTCTGCCCCGAAGACACGGTGCGCGCGATGAGCGACCCCGGTCAGCTCGGCGTGCAGTTGCTGTTCATCCCGGCCGCGTACGGCGGCATGGATGGCGGCGCCTTCGATTCCTACCGCGTGTGCGAAGTCATGGCGCGCAAGGACATTGGCCTGGCCACGGCCTCCTTCGCCACCTTCCTGGGCAGCGACCCGATCCTGGTCGGCGCCACCGAGGCACAGAAGCAGCGCTGGCTCGGCGCCATCGCCGAGCAGGGCGTGGTCTTCGCCTACGGTGCGACCGAGCCCGACGCCGGCAGCGACCTCGGCGCGCTGAAGACGGTGGCCGAGCGCATCGAGGTCGACGGCGCGATCACCGGCTACCGCATCAACGGCCGCAAGCAGTGGATCTCCAACGGCTCCATCGCCGACTTCTCCACCATCCTGGCGCGCACGCCCGACGGACCCACCTGGTTCGTGGTGCCCAAGGGCACGCCGGGTTTCTCGGCCGGCCACCACGAAGACAAGCATGGCCTGCGGCTGTCGAACACCGCGGCGCTGTACCTCGACAACGTCGAGGTGCCCGCTGACCACCTGATCGGCGGCGTCGAAGGCAAGGGCCTGGTGCAGGCACAGCAGGTGTTCGGCTACACCCGCGTGATGGTGGCCGCCTTCGGCCTGGGTGGCGGCTGGTCGGCGCTCGACCGTGCCATCGCCTATTCGCTGGAGCGGCAGCAGGGCGGCGGGCCGCTGGCCGGCAAGCAGGGCTACACGCACAAGCTGATCGTGCCGCACGCCGTGCGCCTGGAGGCCGCGCGCAGCATCATCGAAGCCACCGCCGACCAGCTCGACCGCGGCCTGGGCGCCGGCGGCGCGATGAACACCGAAGGCGCGATCGCCAAGCTGATGGCCACCGAAGCCGGCAACGCCGCCGCCGATGCCGCGATCCAGGCCCACGGCGGCTACGGCTACACGCGCGAATACGTGGTCGAAAAGATCAAGCGCGACGTGCGCATCACCACCATCTACGAGGGCACCTCCGAGATCATGGAGATGACCATCGCACGCGACCGCTGGCAGCAGCACCTCAAGACCAGCGGCGCCTACTACCGCGACCGTGCTGCCGCCATGACCACGCTGCACGGCGGCCAGGCCAGCGTGGGCGCCGACCATGCCGCGCTGGCGCTGCAGGCGCTGGCGGCCGTGCTCGAAGCCTGCCGCGTGGCGCGCCTGACGCGCAACCAGCATGTGCTGCTGCGCCTGGGCGAGCTGATCTGCCAGGCCGAGTGCGCCGAGGCCTTCGCTCAACGCGCCGCCGATGCGCTGGCCGGGAAACCGCATCCCAAGAGCCCCGATCGCTTCAGAGGCGAAGCGCTGGCCGTGATGAGCCGCGTGTTCGCCCGTGAAGCGGCACAGAAGGTCGGCCAGGAAGGCGTGCGTTGGGTCGCCGGCTCGGTCGATGCCGGCAGCCCCGACGTGGCGGCGCTGCTGGGAACCATTCCGCACGATGCGATCCGCACCGCCCAGGCCGGCCTGCTGGCCGACATGGACCGCGTGGCGGACATCCTCTACGAGCGCGCCGCCTGACGGGCACAGCGCGCGTCCCCCTGCCTTCACCGAGGACGACCCCCATGTCCGAGTTCGACCGCGTTTCGCCCGTGGCCATCGTCGGCATTGCCGCGATCATGCCGCAGGCCCCCGATGCCGCGACCTTCTGGTCCAACGTCAAGCAAGGCCGCTATTCGGTAACCGACGTGCCGCCCGAACGCTGGGATCCGGCGCTGTACTTTTCCGCCGACCACAACGCGCCCGACAAGACCTACTCGAAGATCGGCGGCTGGGTGCGTGAATTCCCCTGGGACCCGATCCGCTGGAAGCTGCCGGTGCCGCCGAAGGTGGCCGCACAGATGGACGAAGGCCAGCGCTGGGCCATCAGCGCCGCGCGCGCCGCACTGCTCGACGCCGGCTGGCCGCAGTGGAAGACCGACTCCGACCGCGTGGCCGTGATCCTGGGCAACGCCATCGGCGGCGAGAAGCACTACCGCTCCAGCATGCGCATCGAACTGCCCGAGGTGCTGCTCGGGCTGGCGCAGGCCCCCAGCCTGGCGAGCGTGCCCGAGGCACAGCGTGCACGCATCATCGAAGAGACGCGCGCGGCCTTCCTGGCCCGCTGCCCCGAGATCAACGAAGACTCGATGCCCGGCGAGCTGTCCAACGTCATGGCCGGCCGCGTGGCCAACCTGTTCAACCTGCGCGGCCCCAACTTCACCACCGACGCGGCCTGTGCGTCGGGCCTGGCCGCGCTGAGCGCCGCCGTGGAAGGCCTGGTCGACCACCACTACGACGCCGTCATCACCGGCGGCGTCGACCGCAACATGAGCGTGGCCGGCTTCGTCAAGTTCTGCAAGATCGGCGCGCTCTCGGCCACCGGCACGCGCCCCTTCGATGCCGGCGCCGACGGCTTCGTGATGGGCGAGGGCGCGGCGCTGTACGTGCTCAAGC
>JAABPT010000002.1 GCA_011391855.1 Burkholderiales bacterium | reverse complement strand
GGCATCGTGCACAGCGAAATGCCCGAGCAGGAAGACGGCGCCATGGAAGGCTTCCAGCTCTGGCTCAACCTGCCGGCGCGCAGCAAGATGATCCCGCCGTGGTACCGCGACATCGCGCCGGCCGAGATCCCCGAATGGCAAGGCGTTGGCGTGCTGGCGCGGGTGATCGCCGGCCACACGCACGGCGTGGCTGGCGCCATGCAGCGCGAAGGCACCGAACCGCTGTATCTGGACCTGCACCTGGCACCCGGCGCCACCTTCGAGCAGCCGCTGCCGGCCGCGCACAACGCCTTCGTCTATGTATACCGCGGTGAACTGGCCATCGGCGGCACGGTGGTGCCGCGCCGGCGCATGGCGATCCTGGCCAATACGCCGGGCAGCGACGGTGTGGTGCTGCGCGCCGCGTCACCGGGCACAGAAGGTGCACGCGCCATCTTCGTCGCTGGCCGCCCGCTGAACGAGCCGATTGCGCAGCACGGGCCGTTCGTCATGAATACGCAGCAGGAAATCTTCGAAGCGGTGCAGGACTTCCAGGCCGGGCGGCTGGGCTGAGCCCCCAACGCTGCGCCGCTTCAGCGCCGCGTCTCCTGGAACCAGTAGCGTCGCATGCGCGGCGACGTGATGTCCTGCTGAACGCGGGAACCCTCGATGGCCGACCCGCGCGGGTTGGGCGCGCCGATGATGAACGGCACCTGCACCACCGTGCCGTCCGCCTTCTTGACGTTGACGATGCCCGACACGGGGCTCGGCGGCAGACCGCCCCCAGCGACGACCTGGCCGGTGGCAGCCACGCAGAACAGCGGCATCTCGTAGGTCTTGGCCACACCCAGGTTGGCGCTGCAAGACATGCTGCTGCCCGCCGATGGCCGATTGGTGCCGAAATAGCTGCGGCCGCCGATCGAAGTGGAGGCGTTCACCACTTTCTCGCCCTGGGCCAGCGCCATGTAGCAGCCGTTGCTGGACAGATTCGGCTGCTGGGTCATTTCCGTCAGACCGCTCCACAGCACCGGTGCGGCCGAAGACGGGGCGCCCTTGCTCACCCGTTGGTCGAAGATCTGGAAGAAGTGGTCCTGCGTGGCGCTGAGCAAAGGCTTTTCGCGGTCGCCGGAGCCGATCATCACCGCCACGAAGTCCTTGGTCGGGATCACGTCGGGTGCGTAGAAGAACTTGCGCCCCGTCGACGTGCCGCCGCTCAGGTCGGCGATCTTGTGGATGGTCCATTTGTCCGCGGCCAGTGTGGCGCCACCCTCGCCTTCGAAGTCGATGCGGTAGACCTGGCCGCCCAGGTCGGCCGCATAGGCCCGGTCGACGAGGCGGTCGTGGTCGACGTCGACGAGCGTCACGTCCGCCGCCACGCTGCGCTGGATCGACTGCGCCGATGCCGCGGCGTCGAGGCTGGTAAAGGCCCGCAAGACGGCGCCCGTGCGCGCGTTGAGCACGAAAACCGCGTTGCCCATGGTGGTGGTCCCGCCGCTGTCTTCGGCGCTGGCGTCGTAGCCGCCACCGAAAACGAGCACCGGATCGTCGATGCCTTTCAGCCGCGCCACCCGGGGTTCGGACCAGGTCTGGCCCAGCAGCGACAGGCCCGCCGACGCCGACGTCACCTTCCACATGAACTTCGGCGCCGTCGGCACGCTGACGTCGAAGGCATACAGCATCCGCCCGCCGCGGCGCATGGCCACGAACAGCCAGGCCTTTTCCAGTGTGCCGGCGGTGTACTTCTGGTACACGCCGATGGGTCCGTCAACGAAGTAGTCGCGCGGCGCGGCGGTCACGGCCGCCGGCGTGGTGGACAGACGGATTTCAGGCGCGTTGTTGCGCAGCCGATTCAGTTTGGGCAAATGCTCTTCCGGCACGAAGCTCCAGAGTTCCCTGCCGCCGTCACTGCCCTGCGAGCCGGTGACGGCCCGCAATTGCCCGTCATTGGCACCGTAGTACACCACTACGTTCGTGCCACCATAGTTCACCACCGCCGGGCGCGAGTGCAGCACGTCGCCGTGGATCGAGGGACGCACGGTGGTGGCGACCACCGTGGTCGGACCGGGCTCCTTGCCACTGTTGTTTTCGCCGCGCACCCAGTTGATGAGTTTCTCGCGTTCGTCCGCAGTCGCCACCCCCAGGCGTGCCGCGGTGATGGCCGCGTTGGCGGTGGAAAACAGGGTGTCCGCGCTGCCCAGGGTCGTCGACGTGCTGCTGCACCCGATGCAGGTGTAGACCTTGCGTGCCGCCTGGCTGGTGGCATAGGTCGTGCGCAACCACTGCGCGACCGAACCCTTCTCCACCACGTCGCCGTCCGGCGCGTCGCTGGTGGACGGCGGCGTGCCCATCGGCTCGGCGGTCCAGAATGTGCTCGGCGCGGTCCAGAAAGACAAGGCCGACGGGGTGATGAAGCCGCTTGAAGAACTGATGGCCGGGTTGCCGGCGGCGTCGGCAATGAACAGGTTGTCCACCGCGTCCAGCCCGAAGCGGTATTGCTTGAGGTTGCCCGTCCAGCGCGGGTTGCCGTCGGCGTCGGGGCGGAACATGCCCATGTAGATCTGGTTCAGGTAGGTGCCGCGCGCATTCACCGACACCGGCAGGTTGGCCGAGGCAAATACGCTGTTGGCGGCCTGCAGCTGGTTGAAGATGTCGAGCAGCGCCTTCAGCAGCACGTCGGCCGAACGCGCTTCGTAGTAGTTGCCGCCGCCGTGGTTGGCGATGCTGTTCATCAGCGCCGGAAAGTCGCCGTCGCTCGGCCCCTTCGTCACGGCAATGGCGTGCGTCACGATGCCCTGCGTCTCGTCCTTGCCGCTGAAGTCCTGGCCGCTCATGAAGCGCGCCATTTCGTCGGACCAGTTGGCCTGGTCGTTGCCGAGCGACGGGTTGACGATGGCGGTGGTATTCCCGCCTTGCGCCGCCAGCAGGTTCTTGACCGCCTTCTCGGGGTTGGAGTTCTGCGGCGAGCCGTTGCCGATCACGATGACGTAGTTGCGGCCGCAGGAATTTGCCGATGGACTGACATAGCGCCCGCCGCTCACGGAGGCGCCGTCCCACTTGCCGCCCAGCGTGCCGTTGTATGGCGCCATGCCCTTGAACCACAGGAAGGCCTCGTACATGGCCTGGCCGTAGTCGGCGTTGTTCCCCTTGTCGCCGTTCTTGCTGAAGCCCGCGATCATGGCCTTCAGCACGGCCTTGTTGGTGGTGGACAAGGGAACGAAGGCCTTGCGCGGGTAGCCGCCGTTGTTGTTGGGCTCGTTCATCAGCATGAAGCCGATGTTGAAGAGGGCGTTGTCGCCGGGCCCGCCGGCACCGGCCACCGGCAGCGCGTCGACCAGGTTGTACAGCGCGCACTTTTCGATTGCGACCTTGGTGCCCTGGTCGGCCGTGGGGCCGCTGGCAGTCGCCACCAGGTTCTCGTTGTAGTAGCAGTTCGCCGCGCCGGGGATGCTGGCCGCCCAGTTTGCCGACGAATCGAGCACGAACAGCACGTTGGGCCGGTCCTGCGCGCTGCTGAGGCCGGCGTAGATGTCGATGTCGGACGGCGGGGCCTGCGCCAGCAGCCCGGCAGGCAGCGCGAGCGCGACGCAGGCCGCGGCGCGGCCCAGATGACGAAACGATGTGTTCATGCGCGACTCCGCAAAGGAAGGCAGGTTCAAGGGCAGCCGTTGGCAGCGTCGGTCACCAACCCGCGCGCAGCCACGCCTTGCGCCATCGCCACGGTGGCGCCGGTGGCGACGTCGTTGACCAGCGAGCGCACGTTCCACTCGCTGTCGGCGCACAGCGAATCCCCGGAGCCCTCGCCGCCGGCCGTTTCGATGCCCAGGTTGGCCGACGAGGCCGAGCGCAGGCAGGGGCGGTCGGTGGCCAGCGCGGCGTCCAGCTCGTTCATGCGCACGGTGCGCGCGCGGTAGCAACTGGGCGCCGGCACCAGGCGCGCCGTCTGGTCGACCACGCCGTCGCCGTCGACGTCGATCGGGATGGGCGCCGCCGCCACCACCAGGGGCTGCTGCATGAAGGCCGGTGAGCTGATCGTCTGCTCGATCGCCGTCTGCCCCGCGGCGAAGACCTCCGCCCGCGTCTGCGAGTTGCCAACCACGCGCAGGTTCATGGTGCTGCTGTTGAAGGCCCAGGCCGCCAACAGCGACAGCGCGGCCAGGATGATCATGGCCACGAACAGTGTTGCACCGCGCTGCCGCGCCGGCCGGTGGCGAGTCATTGAATCTCCCGGGTAGCGCTGGGGTTGACCAGCCGCACCGTCGTCGAATAGGCGCGGCGCACGAAGCCGTCGACCGGCGCTGTCACCGTACCGGTGGCACCCAGCGTGAAGGTCTGCGCGCCGCCGAGCGTGTCGCCCACGGCGCGGTCGGGCGAACGCGCCACGAAGTGCAGCTTGAGCGCCACCACGTTCTCCCATGCCGCCGTGGGACCGGCCGCGCCGGCCGCAGTGAGCCAGTTGTCGACGCTGCCGTCGTTGTCGATGTCGAAACCGTATTCGAAGCGGAGTTCCTCCACGCCCTCGACGAGCGCGGTTTCCACGAAAGCCCCGTTGAGCAGATCGAGCCGCTTCAACGTGGGCGTGCTGTCGCCCCCGGCGCCGCAACGGTTGCAGCTGGCCACGAAATAGATACGGCTGACGTAGGCGCGCACCGGGCTGGGGGCATTGCAGGCGCGGTTGCGCAGCGTGAATGCGGCTGGCGCGTTGCCGAATACGATGGGTTGCGCGACCGGGTCCGTGGGGCAGAACGAGACTTGCACGTGATGCTGCAGATTGCCCGCCGGCAGCGCGGCCGCAGCGACCGTGGCCACGTCGAGCCGCCGCACGGCGAGCGCCGCGGTGCCGGCGCGGCGCGCGCTCAGGCAGCCCAGGGCCTCGGCTGCGCCGTAGCCGCGAACCGCCGTCGGCAGACCCAGCGGCGCGGCGACCCACGCCGCCGGGGCGTTGCTGCACGGATCGGGCACGGTGTAGACGGCGCCCACCGTCTGCACCTCGCCGAAGAATCCGGCCAGCCGCAGGTCGTCGCGCAGCAGTTCCGCCGTGTAGCGCGCGTTCTCGATCAGCAGGCTGCTGCGCTGCAGGTTGCGGCCATTGCTCGAAGCCGAGAACAGCAGCGTCAGCAGCGCGCCCGAGACCATGAGCCCGAGCGTCAGCCCGATCATCAGTTCGATGAGCGTCAGGCCTCGCATGGCGCGGCGTCGGTTCAGCATCGCGCCACCCCCGCGGACACGGCGTCGTCGCGCAGGCGGCCGACACACACGGTGCTGGCCACGACCCGGCGCAGCGCCTCGTCTGCAAACGCGGCGTCGCCCTGACCGCACAGCGCTGCCGGCGCCGAGGTCGGCGTCACGCCCTGCCAGGCGACGGCGACGACGTAGCGGTCGCTGCCCGACGTGGCACGTGCGATGCAACCGCGCGCGGACAACATGGCCCCCACCAGGGCGCCGCCACGCTGTTCGGTACTGCCGCGGATGAGGTTGCCCCACTCGCAAAGATCGAGGTCGGCACCGTTCATGCCGGCGCAGTCGTCGGCCGCGCCGGCACCCACGAGTCCGATCTGCACATAGTCGGCAGCACGCGCCCGGTTGGCGTTCATGCGGGCCACCATGTCGTCCACCAGCAGCAGGGCCTGGCTGCGTTGCAGCGCCTCGAACTCTGCCGTCGTCGCCCGTGCCTGCATGGCGGCAAATCCGAGCAGGGCGAAGGCGCTGACGAAAACCGCCACCAGCACCTCGATCAGCAGCCCACCGCGCTGCGCCGTCGCGCCGTGCCGATTCATGAACAGGCTCCCGGCTGGTTGCGCACGCGCCCGCTCAGGTCGACTTCGACGCAGCGCTGAACGACCGCGTCGGCGGGATCGCCGTCGCTGCGCACGGTCATGCGCAGGCGACTCGTCGGCGAACTCACGCGGCCGTTCGAGTTGAAGGTGATTTCCGCCGGTGCGTCGACGATCTCGACGCCGCTCGTTGCGCTTCGCCAGCCGAGCACCATGTTGCCGGCCGAGACCGTCCAGCCCGACTCCAGGCCAGACGCCCGCGGCGCCAGCTGTGCCACCGCGCTGCGCTTGAGCGCCTCGCTGCGCGCCAGCATGAGGTCGGTGGCGAGGTCGTTCGAAAGCGCCTGCACGCGCTGCGAGAGGGTGAAGTTCCGCATCCCCGGCGCCGTGATCGCGGCGATCACGGCCAGCACGGCCAGCACGGCCAGCATCTCGAACGTGGTGAAGCCGGCCAGCCTGCGCCGCGCCCACAGCGCCTTCACCAGCAGCCCCCGACGGCGGCGGTCTTGACGCCGGCCTGGTCGATGCCCAGCGTGCCGCAGCGCTCGCCGACCTGACTGCCGCGTGGCACGGCCTGGAGCGTGAATCCCGGCGGCGGCCCGCCGTCGACGGTGAGCGACAAGGTGTAGGCCGCGGCCACGTTGGCCGGGACCGCGATGCCGACCTCGGCCACCGTGGCCGCGTAGGACCGGCGATCGACCAGGAACTGCTGCTGCCGCCCCGCCACGGCCTGGACGAAGGCCTGCGCCTCGGCGCGCACCGACTTGCGCACCGAGTCGCGGTAGGAAGGCAGGGCGACCGCCGTCAGGATGGCAACGATCGCCACCGCGATCATGAGCTCGATCAGCGTGAAGCCACACTCAGCCCGCGCTCTCGGCGAACGGGTCGCCCTCGGCACGGGCATGGGATTCGGCTGGCAGGACATTCGGGTCACCTGTGGATCGTGCGTGGCAGCGTCGCGCCGGCCCCTCGAACCGGGATGGCGTGGACTTCTGCTCACTTATCGACCCCTGCCGGTGCGACTTGAGCCGCCTGCAGACTTGTTGCACCCGCTTACCTGCAGCCCACCCGGGCAGGTCGCGCCGGACTCTTCAGGCCTCTTCGGAGCCCGCCCCGTTGGCACCTTCCAGGTGCGACGCGTCGTTCCAGCCCACCACGGCCCAGCCCTCGCCCGTGTAGAGCAGCCGGTTGATGCTGGCGTTGTCGAGCTGCCAGGTGCGCGGTGCGTCCAACGCCAGGCGCATGGCCGCGCGGTACAAGCCGTCGAGCACGCCGCCGTGGGCGACGACGGCGATCGCCTGCCCCGGGTGGCGCGCCGCCAACTGCGTCACGGCCGCCACGCTGCGGGCGTGGAATGCGGCCAGCGGCTCGCCGCCGCCAGGGCCGAAGCCGGGCTCGCGGCGGCGCCAGCGCAAGGCGTCCTCGGGCCAGCGCTGCTCGATCTCGGCAAAAGTGGCGCCCTCGAAGCGCCCGAAGGAGCGTTCGCGCAGCGCCACCTGCGCGCTCACCGCCAGTCCGGTGGTCGCGGCCAGCGCCAGGGCGGTGGCATGCGCCCGCTGCAGGTCGCTGCTGTAGATCGCGGCCAGGCCTTCGTCGGCCAGGGCCTGCGCCAGGCGCGCCGCCTGCCAGCGGCCGGTGTCGTCCAGCGGCACGTCCAGCTGGCCCTGGATGCGGCGCTCGGCATTCCAGGCCGTCTGTCCGTGGCGCAGCACGAAGACGCGTGTCGGTTCGTGCATGCGACGCCGCGCCCGCTCAGCCTCTTCAGAGCTCGCTGCCCAGCAGGCGCGGATTGAGCGTGTAGGTGCCGGAGAACGTGGCCTCGCCCAGCACGTGGCCGGCCAGCGCCTGGCGCACCTGGCCGCCGGTGAAGGCGCCCTCCACGGGCAGCCTCGGCAGTGCCACGGCATAGAGCGTGAAAACGTAGTGGTGCACGAGACTGTCGTTCCAGGGCGGGAACGGGCCGTCGTAACTGAAGTACTCGCCGCCCAGGCGCGCGTCGCCGGCGAACCAGTTCGTATAGTCGTTGAGGCCCTGGCGGATGCTCCCGCGGGCGGCCGGACCCGGCTTGCCGCGCGGCGTGAAGCCGCGGCTGAATTCACCCTCGGCGATCACCGTTGGCGCCGGCGGCAGGTCGATCAGCACCCAGTGGAAGAAGTCCACGCGAGACCGGTCCGCCGGGATCTCCTGCCCGCGCTGGTTCACGCCGTCGACGCTGGCCGGCACGTCGAAGTCGTGGCAGATCAGCGCCATCGACTGCGTGCCGGGCGGCAGGTCGCTCCAGGCCAGGTGCGGGTTCAGGTTGTCGCTGAAGGTGGCGCCGCCCGCACCGTCGGGGCGGCCCGCGGCGTGGCGGGCCGGGATGCGGTCGCCGTTGGTCCAGCTGTCGCTCCAGAGTTTCATCGTCGGGGTTCCTCGGTCATGCGCGGCGACGCGCCGGCCGGGGCCCGTACCCGCTCCGATCCATCGCGGCCGGCGCAGGCGCCATCACACGCCCCACACCACGGGAACATTGGCCGCCTGCGCGCTGCGCAACATCTCCATCATCGGCCACAGGCGCTGGCGCAACGCCACCACGCGTGCGCTGGTGGTCTCGTCCTTGGTCTCGCCGCCTTCGCCGCCTTCGCCGGTTTGGGCCGCGCGGGTGGCCTCGGCGTCGATGGCCGCCTGCAACGCTCGCAGCGCCGCAGGCATGGCGGCCACTTCGATGATGCCCTGCGCTGCCGGCTCGCGGCCCAGCAACGCCAACAGTTGGTCGCCGTTCGGTCCCAGCATGATCACGTCGCCTGCGGCCTTGCACTTGAACTTGTAGAGCATGGTGGATGGCTTGCCCTTGGGGGCGTCAAAGGAGTCGACAGTGACGATTGTGACGCTTGGCGGCGGCTGCGCCTGCGCGCCAAAGCCGACGGTGGCCCTCAGCCGCGCACCAGGCGGATGCGCGGCGGTGGCGCGGCAGCGCAGCCCGGCGCGGCACCCGCCAACCGCTGCTCGAAGCTCAGGCTGTCCAGCGCCGGCGCGAACAACCAGCCCTGGAATTCGTCGCAACCGGCTTCCAGCAGGAAGCGGCGCTGCGCCTCGGTCTCCACGCCCTCGGCGATGACCTTCCTGCCCAGGGCGCGCGCCATCTGCAGGATGGCGTGCACGATGCCGGCGTCGCCGGCGTCGCCGGGCAGACCCTGGATGAAGCTGCGGTCGATCTTGAGCCTGTCGATCGGGAAGCGCTTCAGGTAGGCCAGGCTGCTGTAGCCGGTGCCGAAGTCGTCGATCGACAGCCGCACGCCCAGGGCGGCCAGTGCGTGCAGCCGCTGCAGCGCCTCGTCGGCGTCGTGCACCAGGATCGACTCGGTGAGCTCCAGCTCCAGCAGTTGCGCCGGCAGGCCGCTGACCGCCAGCACGCTGGCCACGCGGTCGACGAAATTCGTCTGCCTGAACTGCAGCGCCGACACGTTGACGGCGATGGGCAGCCCGTGGCCGCGCTGGTGCCACAGCACGGCCTGGCGCACCGCCTGCGTCAGCACCCAGTCGCCCACCGCGACGATGAAACCGCTGTCCTCGGCCACCGGAATGAAGCGCAGCGGCGACAACTCGCCCAGTTCGGGGTCGCGCCAGCGCAGCAGCGCCTCGGCACCGACGATCTGGCCATCGGCCAGCCGCACCTGGGGTTGGTAGTGCAGCCGGAAGCGGTTGCTCACCAGCGCCTGGCGCATGGCGTGGTCCAGCCGCACGTAGTCGCGGCGGTCGACCTCGGCGCGCGCCTGGTGCAGGCGGAAGTTGGCACGGCCGGCCGCCTTGACGGCCCGCATCGCACTGTCGGCGTGACGCGCCAGTTCGTCCAGGCTGGTGCCGTGCGAAGGCGCCAGTGCCACGCCGATGCTGCAGGTGAGCGTGAAGGGCACGCCTTCTTCACCGAAGGGCTGCGCCACCACCTTCAGCACCCGCCTGGCGCTGGCCTCGGCCGCGGCGGCGTCGGAGACGCCCAGCAGCAGGGCGAACTGATCGCCGCCCAGCCGTGCCAGCAGGTCTTCCTGGCGCAGGCAGCCCTGGATGCGCCGGGCCACTTCGACCAGCAGGCGGTCGCCCGTCTCGTGGCCCAGGCTCTCGTTGAAGCGGCGGAAGCGGTCCAGGTCCACCACCAGCAGCGCAAAGCTGCCGCCGTGCCGCCGCAGCGCGGCGGCTGCCTCGGCCACGCCTTCGGCCAGCCGCGTGCGGTTGGCCAGACCGGTGAGTGCGTCGGTGTGCGACAAGGCGTCGATGCGCCGCTGCGCCGCGATGCGCTCGCTCACGTCGCGAAAGGAATAGACGCGGCCGCGCGGGCTGCCAGCGGTGAGCAAGGGCCGCGTCACGCGGTCGAGCATTTGTCCGGAATGCAGTTCGATGCGGTCGCTGGCCGTCACCAGCGCTGCCTCGCGCAGCGCCTGCAGCCGGTGTTCGTAGGCCTTGGCGTCGACCACGCTGCGCGCCATCCAGGCCTGCACGCCGGCGTCGTCGCGCTCCTGCAGCAACGCCATCGG
>JAABPT010000001.1 GCA_011391855.1 Burkholderiales bacterium | reverse complement strand
CCCGCGGGCGGGAGAGGGAGTGAAGGCGAGGAAGTCCTCGAGCGCCGCATTGAAGTCCTGCGACACCTCGAAATAGGGCAAGGCGCCGGTGGGGAAGACCGTGAAGCGCCAATTCGGCCGCCCTTCGACACTGTCCTTGCCGCGGTAGTCGGTGAAGTCGCCGCGCACGCCGTGGCTCATCCACACCGGTTGCGTCAGTTGCTCGTAGACGGTGTTGATATCCTGGCTGAACAGTTGCGCCGAGAGAAACGCCAGCGGCGCGTGTTCGGCGCCAGGCACGCGGGTGGTCAGTTCGGCATAGCGCGCCATGGCTTCGTCGATGGCCGGTCCGCCCCAGGTGCGACGCAGGAAATAGCGGATCACGCCCGGACGCGTGAGCGCGCGAAACAGCGGCCCGCCCCAGCCGGGGCCGCGCAGCACGCGGTTGATCCACGGAGCACCGACCACGCTGCCCGGTGGCCCGCGGCGGCGGCGCGTGCCGTTGAATCCGGTGGGGCTGACCAACGCCAGGCTGCGCACCCTGGCCGGCGCCTCCACGGCGGCACGGGCCAGGAATTCGCAGCCCAGCGACACGGCCAGCGCATCCACCGGTGCCTGGCCGCAGCGCTGCCGGATCTGTTCCAGCGTGGCATGCAAGGCGTCCGTCATCAGCCGCGGCGTGTAGGCGCGCTCGCTGCGGTCGCTGCAGCCGTAGCCCGGCAGATCGACGGCGAAGACGGTGCGCGAGGCCTGCCAGTGCTCGTACAGCGGCCGCACCTCGGCCGCCGAGGCTGCGGCATTGACACTGTGCACCAGCAGCAGCGGCGCCCCCTGGCCGGCCACGTAACAGCTCAGGCGGCCGGCGGATGAGTCGAACTCGAAGCGCTCGCCGCCAAGGGCCGGCGGCAGGGCACTCACTTCAAAACCCGGGGCACCGGGTGGGCGCGCAGCCGGAAGGCGTCGGGCATGCCCGAGCCCAGCAGAGGGCGCAGGTACAGGCGGTAGGCGTCGGTGACGTCGGTGCCGCAAGGCGCGATGAATTCGTCTTCCATGGTGCGCGTCTTGCCGGCCACTTCTTCCAGTGGCAGCAGTTCGTAGTCCACCGAATAAAAGCCGGTGCGCTTGATGGCCACCGACCCGTCGCGGCTGCCCCACATCGCGAACTGCACCGCCTTTTCACCGACTTCGCGTGCCTCGCGCTGGTCCACGTCGCTGGTGCAGCCGATGAAGCTGCGCTGCAGGTAGCCGAAGGTGTCGCCGCGCACGCGCTTGATCTTCAGCTTGTCCTTGACTTCCTCGCACAGCAGGTCGGCCAAGGCGCCACTGCCCGAGAGCTGCACGTTGCCGTGGGCGTCGTGCTCCAGGTCCTTGGCCAGCTTGGCCAGCATCGGCGCGCCAGAAGCGTCGTGGATGCCTTCGCTGACGGCAATCATGCAGCGGCCGTGGCGGTCATACACGGCCTTCACGTCGGCCAGGAAGCGGTCGATCTCGAACACGCGCTCGGGCAGGTAGATGAGGTGCGGCCCGTCGTCGGGGAATTTCTTGCCCAACGCGCTGGCCGCCGTCAGGAAGCCGGCGTGGCGGCCCATCACCACGCCCACGTAGACGCCCGGCAGCGCCGCGTTGTCGAGGTTGGCACCGGCAAAGGCCTGCGCCACGAAACGCGCCGCGCTCGGGAAGCCGGGCGTGTGGTCGCTGCCGACGAGGTCGTTGTCGATCGTCTTCGGAATGTGGATGCTGCGCAGCGGGTAGCCGGCCTTCTTCGCCTCCTCGCTGACGATGCGCACGGTGTCGGACGAATCGTTGCCGCCGATATAGAAGAAGTGCTCGATCTGGTGCGCCTGCAGCACCTTGAAGATTTCCAGGCAGTAGGCGCGGTCGGGCTTGTCGCGGGTGGATCCCAGCGCCGAAGCGGGCGTGCCGGCCACCAGTTCCATGTTGTGGCTGGTCTCCTGCGTGAGGTCGACGAAGTCCTCGTTGACGATGCCGCGCACGCCGTGGCGCGCGCCGTAGACCAGGCGCACGTTGTGGTGGCGCCGCGCCTCCAGCACCACGCCGGCCAGCGACTGGTTGATGACCGCGGTGGGGCCGCCCCCCTGGGCGACGAGAACCTTGCCGGACGTCATGGAATGCACTCCTGGTTGGGGGAATGGGTGCGCACCGACTTGCCGCACTGGCGCGCCATGCACGCATCGTAGCCTGCCGACCGCAGGGCTTCACCCACAATCGCCGGGCTGCGGGGCCGACAGCAACGCCCCGCCCCAATCCCGCACCCCCCATGCATCGAACGATCTTCAGCACGCCAGTGGTCCGCACCGTGCTGCGCGCTTTCTCGCTGGCCTTCCTGCGCGCCACCGGCTGGAAGATCGAAGGCGCCCTGCCCCCGGGTGCCGCGAAGTGCGTGCTCATCGCCGCGCCGCACACCAGCAACTGGGACCTGCCCTACACCTTGATGGTGGCCTTCGTGCTGCGGCTCAACATCTACTGGATGGGCAAGCAGGGCCTCTTTCGGCCGCCCTTCGGCGCCATCATGCGCTGGCTGGGCGGCATTGCGGTGGACCGCGAGCGCAGCACCAACCTGGTGTCCGCGTCCGCCCAGGCCATCCAGGCCGCCGACGGGCCGCTGCAACTGGTGGTGCCGCCCGAAGGCACACGCGGCAAGACCCGGCACTGGAAGACGGGCTTCTATTTCATCGCGCTGCAGGCACAGGTGCCCATCGTCATGGCGTACATGGACTACGAGCGCAAGCTCAGCGGGCTGGGACCGGTATTCACGCCCAGCGGCGACGTGGAACGCGACATGGCCGAGATCAAGCGCTTCTACGCCCCCTTCAAGGGCCGGCGCGCCGACAGCTTCACGGTGGGCTGAACGGCCGCCGCGTACGGCGCCAGGGCTTCAGCCCACTCCCGGCAGGCCGCGGCGGCGCGCCATTTCGTCGCCCATGGCACGCAGCGCAGCGGCGTCGGCAACGTCCCGTACGGCGGGGTAGGCGGCGGACTCTTCGGCTTCTATGTGCGCGGCGTACAGCGTCGCCATGGCCTGCCAGCGCGCCGCGGCGGCATCCAGCTCGGCTGCCTGCCAGCCGCCTTCGGTTACACGAACCAGGTCGGCGCGCACGCCGGCCCAGGTGGCCGACATGCGCGTGTGCTCGTCGTGCAGCCGGTCGGCCAGCACCGCCTGGCCGCTCTCTCGCAGGCGCGGCAGCACGTGGCGTTCCTCGTCTTCGTGGTGCGCAGGGGCGGCGATGTCGAAATAACGCATCACGTCGCGGGCGGCCTGCTGCGCATTGGCGTCGGCGCCCGACTCGCGCAGGTGCGCGGCCAGCCGCTGCAGCAGGCCCAGCATGCGGTGCACGCGCTGGTGGCAGGCTTGCAGCATCTCGAAAGGTTCCTCGAAGCCGGCGCCGGGGCCGGGATGCAGTGACACAGTGGCAGTCATAGCCGGTCATTGTGGCGCGCCGCCGGTCCGCGCTGGGCGCGGGCGCGACAGGCGGGCGGGGTTATCGTCTGCCTGCGGCTGCCCGCCCCGCGGTGGGGGCGCCGCAGGGCCGAAGGATTGAAACCACGATGCTGAGTTTTCTGCCACCCCCTGTGCGCGGTGCCATCGCCGCGCTGCTGCTGGCGCTGAATACCTTGTTCTGGTGCGCGCTGCTGCTCGCGCTGTCGCTGGTGAAGCTGGTGCTGCCGGTGCGCGCCGTGCGCGTGCGCATCGACCCGCTTCTGAACACCATCGCCACGCTGTGGATCGCCTTCAACAGCGGCTGGATGCGGCTGACGCAGCGCACGGCCTGGGACGTGCAAGGTGTGGACGGCCTGCGCTACGCCGGCTGGTACCTGGTGAACAGCAACCACCAGACCTGGGCCGACATCTTCGTGCTGCAGCATGTGCTGAACCGGCGCATCCCGATGCTGAAATTCTTCCTCAAGCAGCAGCTTATCTACGTGCCGGTGATCGGCCTGGCCTGGTGGGCGCTGGACTTCCCGTTCATGAAGCGGCACTCGGCAGCGCAGCTCGAGCGCCACCCCGAACTGCGCCAGCAGGACCGCCTGACGACCATGCGCGCCTGCGAGAAATTCGCCCTGGTGCCCACCTGCGTGATGAACTTCGCCGAAGGCACGCGCTTCACCCGCGCCAAGCACGCCGCGCAGGGCTCGCCGTACCGCCACTTGCTCAAGCCCAAGGCCGGGGCGCTGGCGCTGGCGCTGAACGCCATGGGCGAGAAATTCCACTCACTCGTCGACGTGACCATCGTCTACCCGGGCGGTGCGCCGGACTTCTGGCAGTTCCTGTGCGGCGATACGCCGCGCATCCTGGTGCGCGTGCAGCAGCGGTCCATTCCCGCCGAATTCTGTGCCGGCGACTATGCCGAGGACCCCGCCTTTCGCGCCAACTTCCAGGGCTGGCTGACGCAACTGTGGGAAGAGAAGGACGCGCAGATCGCCGCGCTGCTGCCACCACCCGGTGCAGCGGCGCCGGATCAGCCGTAGACGTACCAGCGATCCCGGCGGCGGGCGGGCGTGACACCCGCGCCGTGTCCCCACCCGACATTCAACGCCCAAGCTCTCGACGGGGGGCGTGGCCAGCCATGCCGCTGACGGTGGTCATTTTTTAGTATTTGCTCTCGAAATTCCGGTCGCCATCGACCGCACGGCGGCACGTTCTGCCTGCCCGCCGCGTATAATTTTGTTGCAGTGCAGCATCGCTGCTTTGACCTTCCTTCGCCTCGCCGGCCAGCCGTAACCCCCGCCATGAGCAACCACTCGAAGTACCAAAACCTGCTCGACGCCTGCAAGGGCCTGCCGCCCACGCCCACCGCCGTCGTCCACCCCTGCGACCAATCGTCGCTGGAAGGCGCCATGGGCGCGGCCCGGCTGGGCCTGATCCTTCCCATCCTGGTCGGCCCGCAGCACCGCATCCGCGAGGTCGCGGCGCTGGCAGGCATCGACCTTACCGGCGTCCCCATCGTCGACGCACCGCACAGCCACGCCGCGGCCGAGCAGGCGGTGGAACTGGTGCTGAAGGGCGAGGCCGAGGCGCTGATGAAGGGCAGCCTGCACACCGACGAACTGATGGGCGCCGTGGTGCGGCGCGAGCGCGGGCTGCGCACCGCCCGCCGCATCAGCCACTGCTTCGTGATGGACGTGCCTTCCTACGACCAGCCGCTCATCATTTCCGACGCCGCGGTGAATATCCAGCCCACGCTGGAGTGCAAGGTCGACATCGTGCAGAACGCCATCGACCTGGCGCATGCGCTGGGCTTCCCGGAAGTGCGCGTGGCCATCCTGTCGGCCATGGAGACGGTGAATCCGCAGGTGCCTTCCACCATCGAGGCCGCCGCGCTGTGCAAGATGGCCGAGCGCGGGCAGATCACCGGCGCCATCCTCGACGGCCCTCTGGCGCTGGACAACGCCATCAGCCTGCATGCGGCCGAAGTCAAGAAGATCGACTCGCAGGTGGCTGGCCGTGCCAACGTGCTGATCGTGCCCGACCTGGACGCCGGCAACATGCTCGCCAAGAGCCTCACCTTCCTGGCCGGCGCCGACGCGGCGGGCATCGTGCTCGGCGCGCGCGTGCCCATCATCCTGACCAGCCGCGCCGATTCCGAAATCGCCAGAATGGCCTCTTGCGCCGTGGCCGTGCTGGTGGCCCTGGCGCGCCGCACCGCGGCACCGAAGGCCGTGGCCTGAGAGTCGGCGTCGGTGTCGCTGTCGGCACCAGCACGCGGGGGCAGCGTTTGACTTCAGCCCCTCACAGCGGCTTGCCGAGATAGAAGTAGAAGCTGTCCGGCCCGTCCTCGGCCTTGCCGTAGCCGAAGTACACCGGGCCCAGGATGCTGTCCGCGCCAATGAACAGGCCGATGGACCGCAGCACCCCGTCCGGATTGCCCCTCACCAGCGGGTCGCCGACCTTGCCGATTTCGAGCGACAACCCGCCGTAGGCGCTGTCGAAGAGGCTGCCGCGGGCAATGCGGCGGTAGACCATCACCTGGCCGAACTGCAGGTTCTGCCCGATCAGCTGGCCGGTGGCATAACCCGACTGCTGCAGGAAGCCGCCCCACTGGAACTGGTCGTAGGCCGGCAAGGGGTTGTTGCCGATCGTGCCACCGGCGTTGACGCCCAGCCGCACCGTGTTCTCGCCGAAGGAATAGGCCAGCCTGCCGCCGGCAGACCACTTGGTGTACGCCAACTCCGCGCCGAGGTCTGCGTTGTTGTCGTAGATCGTGGCAGCGGCATTCCAGCCGAAACGCGGGAAGTGCACGTTGTCGAGCCGGTCGAGCAGCAGCCGGGCGCGGATCGCCCCCAGGGTGCGGGTATCGCCTCCCGGGTCCAGCGACGCCGGCCCGGTTGCGAGTTCGGGCTTGACGCGCCCGCCCTCCAGACCCAGGCGCAATTCGCCGTACTGCTGGAACTGCACACCGAGGTCCACTCCGCCGACACCCGTGCTGACGCTGTATTCGGCGACCCGGTTGTCCTGCTGGTAGACCGCCACCCGCTGCGTGCCCACGCTCACGCGCGGGGCCACGAAGAAGGTGCCGGCAATGCTGAGCGGCTGGTAGAACTCCATGCGCAGGCTGTTGTCGTAGCCCGCCTGCACATCGGTGCGGAATTCGGCGCCGAGCGAGTTGAGCCAGGTCATGCGATGGGCGGCCACCAGAATGAAGAAGGTTTCACCCGAAAAGTCGCTCGACAGCCCCAGGCCGAGCCGCAGGTAGTCAGGCCCCCAGGCCTTCTCGACGGCATCGACCGACATCACCCGCTTGCCCTCTTCGCTGACGATGCGGTAGTTGACATGCTCGAAGTCGCCCGTGCCGTACAGCCGCCGCATGTCGGCGTCGACCTGGGCCTGCACCACGGGCTGGCCGGGCTGGGTTTCCATCACCGCCTTCGCAGCCTGGGGATTCACGCGGTTCAGGTTCTCGAACCGGATCTCGTCCACCGGCGTCAAGTCAGGCACCATGGCCACCTGCTGGCGCTTGCGCAGCGCCGCGTATTCGGCCGGGGGCAGCGAAAGCTGCGCCAGCCGGTCGGCCACCTGGCGCGCCGCGGCCTCGCCCAGCGGCGTGATCTTGGTCAGGTTGTCGAAGTCACCGGTGGAGAAGTCGCCGAGGTCCGGCGAAATCAGGATGTCGTTGGGCTTCAGCTGGGCCAGCGAGGCCTGCACGTTCTGCTCGGTCAGGATGCTGAGCATCTGGCCGGCCACGCCCAGGATCGAATTCAGCTCCTCGCGTTTGAGCAGCGGCGTGCCCACGTTGACGGCGATCACGACGTCGGCGCCCATGGCCCGGGCCGCTTCCACCGGCAGGTTGCTGGTGAGCATGCCGTCGACCAGGATCATGCCGTTGTATTCGGCCGGCGCCACCGCACCGGGCACCGACATGCTGGCGCGCATCACGTTGGCCAGTTCTCCTTCGTCGAAGACCACCGCCTTGCCAGTGACGAGGTCGGTGGCGACCGCGCGGAAGGGAATGGGCAACTTGTCGAAGTCGTGGTAGCCCTGCACCCGAGCCAGTTCGCGCAGCACGGTTTCCAGCTGCACGCCCGAGACCACGCCCTTGACGATGGTCGCCTGCTTCGACGCCGTGCCGATTTCCGGGCTGATGAGGTTGCTGTAGTCGTCGATCTTGCGCCGCATGGCCAGTTCCTGGCGTGGCGGCTTTTCCTTGAAGAGCTTCTCCACCGACATGCTGGCGTTGATGCGTTCCATGTCGGGCACGCTCATGCCGGTGGCGTAGGCGCCGCCGACCAGCGCGCCCATGCTGGTGCCGGTGATGCAGTGGATGGGCACCCGGTATTCCTCCAGCACCTTGATCACGCCCACGTGCGCGGCACCACGCGCCCCGCCGCCTGAAAGCACCAGGCAGATCTTGGGCCGCTGGGTGGCCGCCGCCGCTGGGGCGGCTTCGGCCGCCGAGGCGGATTGCGCTGCCACGGGGATCAAAACGGTGGCCGCGATCGAGGCGGTGGCGAATACGGCCCAGCGCAGGAGGCTTCGTTTCATTTCATCTCGCATGTTGCTTCTTGCTCTTCGCACTTCGCACTTTGTCTGGTGCGGTTGACCCGACCGCCTATTTTCGAATGTCCATGGCCCCTGGCCCCGGAGCATCTGGCAGACCTGTGGCCGCGCTATGGCAGACCCTGGCGAATGAGGGTGGAGAAGTCCGCCGCCGCATCGGCTTGCTGCGCGCGCGAATTCACCAGCGCCCGCTGCTGCAGTTCGGCGAACGGCAGACCACCGTCGACCAGCCGCCCTTGTTCGTACAGATATTGCGGCACATAACCGCTGGCCAGGACCTTCCAGCTGAACGGCACATGGCCGGGGTTGACCAGCGAATGCGTCCAGATCGTCGTGGTGCAGTTGGTCGTGAGCGAGTTGTAGAACGCCGGCTGGGTCTTCAGCGCATTGATCGCGTTCATATAGTCCATGAAGACGCGGCGGGCGCCGGCGTTGTCGCCCTTGACGCGGTACACATGCACCTGCTCCGGCGGGTCCTTGCGGTAATTGGTGCGCAAGCGGATCACGTCGCGTTCGTCGGCCACCACGTAGTACAGCTCGTACTGGCGGAAGAAGCCCTTGACGGTGGAATAGCCCTCGCCCTTTTCCTTGCGCGTCTCGATGGAGACGGCGAGATGGTCGCCACCGGCGAAGGCGAAGCTGAGGAAGATGTGGGCGACGGCCGGGCCCATCCAGTAGGTGGCGACGAGGTCCACGCCTTCGAGCTGGCGCAGGTCGTAGGTCTTGTCGTAGTAGGCCGGGGTGAAGTCGGTCTCGGTGCGGTAGGCGAAGTTGCGGATGTTGTGCACCGTGACCAGGTCGCCGTCGATCGTGGCGTGCGGCAGCACGGCGTTTTCGTCCACCCAGTCGCGGTCGTTCGAGGCTGGCAGGTTGAAAAACCAGGCCAGCGCTGCGGCGAACAGCGCAAGGAAGGCGACCAGGCCGCGCCAACGCCAGCGGCGAACGGCCAGGGCCACCAGCGCCGCCAGCGCGGCCGCGCCGAAGGCGGCCGCCAGGGCCAGGCGCAGCGCTTCGTTCTGCGGCCCCGAGATGGCCAGCGCGAGCACGCCCCAGACACCGGCGGCCAGGACGACCAGCGCGATCAAAGACAGCGCCGCCACGCGTGCGGCGGCAACGGCCGCCCGATTCATCGCTGGAACCGGCAAATAACGACCTTTGTGCCTGGGTCCGTGCGGCCACGAAGCCCCGCCTCTTCAGGGACACCCTTGATATTCGATGCGCTCATGAATGACACCTGACAAGCCGATTGCTTGCTGTCAGAGTTTGCCTCATGTCCACACGGCATGTCGATGCAAAGGGGTGCGGCCAACGCGCCGCGGGTGCACATCCGTGCCGGCGCGCCACAGGCAACGACAGCGCCACGACGCTGCCAGCTTTCGGTGTCCGGAACGGGCAAGCGGGTGTCGTGATTTGTTCAGATCAGGCTGGGCCCGCCTTGCATACTGTGAGCTGTGCAGTCGCGGCGGTAACGCTGAGCAAGACGCCGAGCCGGTGCCATGGGAGTGCGTCAGCTTGTCGTACGGCCGCAAGCGCGGACTTATGATCGCCGGCAGGAATTTTCAGCCTGCTCATGCAGGTGCTGGCACGTTGTGCCGCGGCCATGCCCTCGCGACGCGGGCACCTTTTTGAAGAGTGGTTCACCGATGAATACAAGTACACCGGTCCGTCGCTGCGGTCGGTCGCTGGCCCTCGCTGCACTGGCCTGGGCCGCGGTGGCTCTGCCGTCCGCGGCGCATGCCTCGTTCCTGCCGCCGGAACTGATGGACACGGCTGCGTTCTACATTGCGTGGTTCGTCCTCATCGTCATGCCGATCGCCGGCATCGTGCTGTTCTGGCTGGTGCACATCCTGCCCGAGAAGATCGCGCACAAGCGGCACCACCCGCAGAAGGATGCCATCCAGACGCTGTGCCTGCTGTCGCTGGTCTTCGGCGGCCTGCTGTGGCCGATCGCGTGGCTGTGGGCCTATACCAAGCCCGTAAGTTACCGGCTGGCCTACGGCACCGACAAGGGCGACGAGTATTTCGTGGAAATGGCCGAGGAGGCCGTGGCCGGCAAACTGCCGGCGCGTGACCTGCGGTACCTGATCGAAGAGCTCGACGCGATCGCCGCGCGCGGCGCGGTCTCGCTCGAAGTGCAGCACGCCCGCGCGAAGATCGAGGCCGCCATTGCGGCCCTGCCGGCCGCACCGGCCGCACCGGCCCCCGCCGTGGCGACCACACCCACCGCGCAGGGAGCCGCGTAATGGAAGCCCTTCTGCTCGGCATCTATGCCTTCTTCGTCTGGCTGATCTTCATCAAGTTCAAGTGGCTGCCGTGGACCACGCCGTGGAAGGTCACCGT
>JAABPT010000011.1 GCA_011391855.1 Burkholderiales bacterium | reverse complement strand
GCGTCGAACCTGGTGCGGCCAGCAGCAGGTTGAACTGAGGTGATGCATGGGCAAGCTGGTCGTTTCGCTCGACGGAGTGGTCATCAAGGAAGTCCAGATCACGAAGGACAAGACCACGCTCGGGCGTCGTCCCTACAACGACATCGTCATCGACAACCTGGCCGTCAGCGGCGAACACGCCGTGCTGCAGATGGTGGGCGCCGACGTCTTCATCGAAGACCTCAACAGCACCAACGGCACCTACATCAACGGCAAGGCGATCAAGAAGCAGTTGCTCACCCACAACGACACCGTGGAAGTGGGCAAATACAAGATCAAGTACCTGGTCGACGAGAGCGGCGAGTACGAGAAGACGATGATCATGCGGCCGGGCAGCAGCGCGCCGCCGCTGGGCTCTCACCACCCCTCGCAGTCGGCGCATCCGGGCCTGATCGGTGGCGCCGGGCCGGGGACGGCGGCGTCGGCACCCAGCGCCTCGATCAAGGTGCTCAACGGTGCGGCGGCCGGTCGCGAAGTGACGCTGACCAAGGTCGTCACCACGGTCGGCAAGCCCGGGGTGCAGGTGGCTTCCATCACCCGGCGGCCCACCGGCTATGCCTTTGCGCACGTGGAAGGCGTGGCACGGCCCAGCATCAATGGCGTGCCGCTGGTCGGCGACTCGGTGCCGCTGCGCAACGGCGACGTCATTGAACTGGCCGGCACCCAGATGCAGTTCATCTCCCGGTAAGCCGGCACTGCACGCGTCGTGACGGGGTTCACGGCGCGTGCGCCGATCGGCGCCTGCCGCCGGCCGATCGTGGCATTGGTGGCTTGCGCCCGGGCACGCACCGCCTCAGCATCCGAACCTCAGTCCGCTGCCCACGCCGTCCCGCTTCCCCTTTGCCATGCAGATCCGCGTTCTAGGTTGCTCGGGATCGATTGCCGCCGGCAGCCGGACCACGTCGTTCCTGCTCGACGACAGCATCCTCATCGACGCCGGCACCGGCGTCGGCGACCTCACGCTGGACGAGATGGTGCGCATCGACCACATCGTGGTCACGCATTCGCACCTCGACCACGTGCTGGCCATCGGGCTGCTCGCCGACAGCGTGACGCGCCGCCGCCACGCGGCGCAGCGCCCCCCGGTGCAGGTGCATGCGCTGGCCGCCACGATCGCGGCCTTGCGCCTGCACATCTTCAACGGCGTCATCTGGCCCGACTTCACGCAGCTGCCCGACAAGGCCCACCCGGTGCTGCAGTTTCATGCCATCGAAGTCGGTCAGGTATTGCAGCTGGGCAGCCGCCGCGTCGAAGTGCTGCCGGCCAGCCACACCGTGCCGGCCGTGGGCTATGCGGTGCTGGCCCGCCAGCCCGGCGGCGGCGCCTGGGTCTTCACGGGCGATACCGGCCCCAACCCGGCGCTGTGGCAACGGCTGGCTTCGCTGCCGATGGCCGCACTCGTCATCGAAACCGCCTTCGGCGACGACGAAACGGCGCTCGCCTCGATCAGCAAGCACCTTTGCCCAGCGCAGCTGCAGCGCGAACTGGCCTGCCTGGCCGCGCCCACCGACGTCTTCATCACCCACATCAAGCCGGGCGAGGTGGACGCGGTGATGTCGGAGATCGCGGCCCAGGTGGGTGGGCGGCATCGCATCCGCGCGCTCGCCCCCGGGCAGGTGATGACGTACGCGGACTGAACTCCGGCTTCAGCGCCGCAGGCCCGCGCAAGGGTCCGGCCGTTCCTGCGCGGCCGTCAGCAGCACGCGGTCGTATTGGCCCCGCCCAGACGCGCCCCGCTCCAGCAGTCCGATGGCTTCACTGCGCGCACGCGTGGCCGGCGTCAGCCAGAGCGGCACGCCAGCGTCGGTGCGCACATGGCCGTTGCCGGCCAGCAGCAGGGCGCCGCGGTCGGCATGTCGCTCCACGGCCGCGGCCATGGCCTGATCGCGCGCCACCTGGGCCAGCGCCATGCGGTTGGCGGTGGCAGCGTTGATCATGCCGCAGTGACTGCCTTCGATATCGGCCGCCAACGCCTGCAGCACCTCAGGCGCGACGGCATCGCTGAACCCATGGGCCTTCAGCCCGGCGCCCATGACCTTGCGCGCATCGTCGCGCGAAACGTTGGCGGCCACGATCGGCAGTCCGTGCTGCAGCGCCAGCGCCACGAAGGGCCGGTAGAACGACCACTGCCAGCCGCTGCCGCCGGCCGCGGCGATCAGGGCGTCGGCGTCGGGCGCCGACGACTGGGCGCGCAGCGCATCGATCGCCGGCTGCCGTTCGCGGTCGAACTGTTCCATCACCAGCGCCGGCCGCGCGCCGCTGGCCAGCAGCGTCTCGAAGGCCTGCAACCGCAAGGCGTGTTGCACGGCGTTGTCGTGTACCTCGCCGAGCAGGACCACCGGTTGCTCCAGGCGCAGTTCCGCCTGGGGCGGCGGGTTCGCGCAACCCACGGTCACGGCGAGCAGTGCGGCCAGCAACGCCGTGGCGGATGCGGCAACACGGTGGCCGCGCAGGCGTGGAAACGGCATGGTCTGACTCGACAAGATCGGCATCGGCCCAGTGTAGGCCGCTGCCCTGAAGGCGCGCGACCCGCGCCGCGTCGCCCCCGCATCCTTCAGGGGTGCAGCCGGCGCGCGATGGCACCGGTCAGCAGCAGCCCCAACCCTGAACACGCGGCGGTGGCCAGCCCCGTCCATTGCCAGCCGCCGGCCTGGCTGGCCACCCAGGCCACCGCGGGCGGCCCGGCGAACTGACCCAGCGCCGACCACTGCTGCACCCAGCCCACGGTGGTGGACAGCGTGGCCGGACCCGGTGCCAGGCGCAGTGCCAGCGCAAACAACGTCGCCGGAATCAGGCCGCCCACGCCCGAGAAGCACAACACCGCGAGATATTTCAGCCAGCCCGGCAGGCCCGCAGCGGCACCCCCGGCGAAGGCGGCCAGCGCCGCCAACGCCATGGTCGCAAAACCCAGCACCAGCAGCCGCGGCGCCGGCACGCCACGCTGCAGCAGCCGCCCGGAGCCGATATTGCCCGCGATATTGGCCGCCGCCGCCAACGCGGTGAGCACGGCCGTGGCGGTGCCCGAGACCCCGGCCAAGGTATAGATCGCCGGCAGGAAGCCGATCACCGCCAACCACTGCCCCGAGTACATCGCAAAGGTCATGGCCACCAGCCAGGGGCCGGGCGCGGCCAGCGTCTGCCGCAGCCGGCTCGCCCAGCGGCCCGGGGGCGCTGCGGCGGCAGGGGCACGCGCCGCCTCGGTCACGGGCGTGGCGGGCTGCGCCGCCGGGCCGGCCGGCACGGCGCGCGCCACGGCCGCGGCCGCCGCCAGCGACAAGCCCCCCAGGCCCCACCACCAGCCGCGCCAGCCCAGCAGCGCGATCAACAACGGCCCGCAGAGCAGGGCCAGCGCTGTGGCCAACGGCATGTAGGCGCCCCACACGCCCAGCATCAGCGACACCCGCCCCGGCGCCACGAGTTGTCGCACCAGGCCCGGCGCCGGCAGCACCACGAGCAGGAAACCGAAGCCTTCCAGCACCCGCAGCAGCATCAGCACCGGCACGCCCGTGGCGGCACCCCCCAGCCCGCTGGCCACGCCCAGCACACACAGGCCCGCGATCATGCTGCGGCGCAGCCCCAGGCCGTCGGCCACGGCACCGAAGGCCAGGCCCAGCGTCATGCCGGCGGCCTGCACCAGCGAGAGCAGGAAGCCGGCCTGCACGAGCGTCAGTCCCATTGCTTCACCCAAGGTGGTGATGGCCGGCGGCAGCTTGCCGATGTGCAGTGCCGCACAGACGCCGGCGGCAATGACGACGACAGTCGGCTCCACGCGGCCCGGGGTCGACGGTTCGGCTTGCGACATCTCACAGCGAGTATG
Organism: Burkholderiales bacterium; assembly: GCA_011391855.1. Lineage (GTDB taxonomy): Bacteria > Pseudomonadota > Gammaproteobacteria > Burkholderiales > Burkholderiaceae_C > Rubrivivax. Next base: position 22,810 of record JAABPT010000011.1, on the reverse strand, counting down.
GAGCCGTCGCAGTAGGCTTGTCCTTGTCATTCGCCACCCAGGAGCGCACGGTATGCCACTCATTCGCCATTGGTCCCGAACCCTTTCGGCCGCCCTGCTGGGCACCGCACTGCTGCTGGGCTGCGGCACGACCGTGGTCAATCCGGTGACCGGGCGCGAAGAGCGCACGGTGATGGACGAGGCCACCGAGATCGCCGAAGGCAGGAAGGCGCACGAGCAGGTGCTGGCCGAATACGGCGCCTATGCCAACCCGGCCTTGCAGGCCTATGTGAACGGCGTCGGACAGAAGCTGGCCAAGCTGTCGCACCGCAGCCAGCTGCCGTGGACCTTCACCGTGCTCGACAGCACCGAGATCAACGCCTTCGCATTGCCCGGCGGCTACGTCTACATCACGCGCGGCCTCATGGCCTATCTGGACAGCGAAGCCGAACTGGCCGGCGTCATCGGCCACGAGATCGGCCACGTCACGGCGCGCCACGGCGCGCAGCGCGCCACCCGGCAGCAGGACGCCGGGCTGGGCGTGCTGGCCGCCACGGTGCTGGGCGCCGTGCTCGAAAGCCAGGGCGTGGGCGGTGCCACGCAGGCGGCCAGCCAGGTGTCGCAGACTGCCGCCGCAGGCTGGCTGGCCACCTACAGCCGCGAACAGGAGTTGCAGGCCGACCAGCTGGGCGCCGAGTACCTGGCGCGCAACCGCTACAACCCGAGCAACATGGTCGACGTCATCGGCGTGCTCAAGAGCCAGGAGCAGTTCGCCGCCGACCTGGCCCGGGCCGAGGGCCGCGCCGCGCCGTCAGGCGCCAACTGGCTGGCCTCGCACCCCAGCAACGACCAGCGGCTGGCCGATATCCGCCGCATCGCCGCCGGCTACCAGGGCGACTACGGCGACGACGGCCGCGCGCGCTACCTGCAGGCCATCGACGGCATGAATTTCGGCGAAAGCCGCGCCCAGGGCGTGACGCGGGGGCGTGATTTCTTCCATGAAGAACTGGGCATCGCGCTCACCGCGCCGCAGGGCTGGCGCATCCAGAACACCACGGAAGCCATCGCCGTGGTCAACGGGGCCGGCGACGCCGGGCTCGTGGTGCGGCTGGTGCCGGCCCAGGCCGGCAAGACGCACGAGGAGATCATCCGCAACCTCGTCAAGCCCACGGAAGGGCGGGTCGAGCAGCGCCAGATCCATGGCCTGGCGGCCACCCAGTTCACCGGCGCAAGACGCAACGATCAGGGCCAGACCCAGGCCGTGCGCGTGCTGCTGGTCAGTGGGCCGGACGGCCGCAACTACCTGCTGAACCGCGGCGGCCGCGACGCGGCCGCACTGCAGCGCAGCGCTGCCGGCTTGAGCGAGGCCGAGGCCTCGTTCCGGCCCCTGAGTGCGGCCGAGCGTGCCGCGGCGCGGCCGTGGATGCTGAAGACGGTCAGCTTTCCGCTCGGCGGCTTCGCCGAGCTGGCCCGCTCTTCGCCGCTGACGACGCAGGCCGAGGCGCAACTGAAGCTGCTCAACAGCGCGTACGCCGGCGGCGCCGAACCGCGGCCGGGGCAGCCGGTGAAGGTCGTGCGCTAGCAACGCGCCCGGAGCGCGCCCGGGCCGCAGAGCGCGGCGATCAGTCGCCGTGCTTGCCTTGGCCCTTGCCGCGACCGCGGTCGTGGCCATTGCCGTCGTGATGGTCACGACCCTTGGCCTTCTTGCCGTGGCGTCGCTCGTCGCTCTCGCGGCGATATTCGTCGCGGACCCAGGCTTCCTGCACGAAGTACACCGGCTGTCCGCAGGCGCGGTAGCTGTTGCAGTAGCGGCCCCAGTTCGTCTGGTGCGCCTGCGGCACGTACATATAGATCGGCCGCTGGTAGACGGCGACGGGCGACGGTGCGATCACGATGGGCTGCAGCGCATACAGCCGCGGCTGCGGGTAGTTGTCGATGTCGATGCGGCCGTAATGTCCCGGCGCGTTGATGCCGATCGAGACGCCGATATTCGTGGTGGCATGCGCCGGCAGCAGCGCTGCGGCGGCCAGTGTGATCAGGGCCAGGGTCTTCATCGCGTATTCCTTTTTGCTGGATGCTTTTTGCTGGATGCGGTTGGCTCGACGGTGGGCGCGGCGAGCGCCCAGCACCATCGGCGTGAATTCCGCATTCGGGTAGGACGGCAGGCCGTGACGCAAGCGCTGCTCGAAACCGGGCGAACTGTGACTAGCGCGACTTGCCGCCCAGCAGCAGCAGTGCGGCGCCGGCCACGATGGCGCCGATACCTGCCCACAGCGGCACATTCACCGTTTCCTTCTCCTGCACCGAAAGCGAGAGCGATCCGATCTGGGCCTGGTGTGTCTCGCGCGTGAAGCTGAAGCTGCCGTAGGCCAGGCCCAGGACTCCAGCGACGATCAGTGCGAGGGCGGTCAGTTTGATGGCGTTCATGTTCTTGACTCCGGTTCGAAGGGGGGCGTCGGGCATTCGCCCATCCGCTGGAACCGAGCATGCAGCGTCCACGGCGGCACGCACAGAGGAGGGCGCCGCGACTGGCGGTAAGCGTCGTCCTACGCGCTGCGGGCGCCCCCCCGTCGGCCGGGCCCCGTAGGCGGCGTCCTACCGCGAGCGGCGGCAACCGCCGAGAGCCCGGCGCTTCGTTTGCAGGCACACTCAAACGGCTCTCACGGCCGCCAACGCATTTCCGCCCGCGGGGCCCGCTCCACCGCTCCCCAGCCGTCCATGCCTGCGCCGCTCCACACCTACATCGTCGAAGACAGCCCCGTCATCCGCGAGAACCTGATCGCCACGCTCGAGGAACTGGTGCCGGTGCGCGTGGTCGGCACGGCCGCGGACGAAGCCACGGCCCTGCGCTGGCTGGGCGAACCCGGCCGGCAGGTCGACCTGGTGATCGTCGACCTGTTCCTCAAGATCGGTTCGGGCCTGGGCGTGCTGCGCGCGACGCAGGCGCTGCATCCGCACTACCGCCTGGTGGTGCTGAGCAATTTCGCCACCCCCGACATGCGCCGCACCTGCCTGGCGCTGGGCGCCGACCGGGTGTTCGACAAGTCGAACGAGATCGACGCGCTGGTGCTGTACTGCGAGCAACTGGCGGCCGGCAACGACCGCCCGGCCGCGCCGCCCTGAATGGCGACGCCGGGGCTGCGAGGGCTGCTGGAGCTATTGAATCAGGCCGTGCTTCAACGCGTAATAGGTGAGGTCGCTGTTCGACGCCAGGCCCATCTTCTCCATCACGCGCGTGCGGTAGGTGCTGACGGTCTTCACGCTCAGCGACAGGCTTTCGGCCATGTGGCCGATGGTCTCGCCCTGCGCCAGGCGCAGGAAGACCTGCAGCTCGCGCTCCGACAACTGCTCGTGCGCCGGCTTGTCGCCGCCGCCGCCCAGTCCCTCGGCCAGCCGCTCGGCCACACCGGCGGTGATGTACTTGCGCCCGCGCGCCACGGTGCGGATCGCCTTGACAATCTCCTCCGGGTCGCAGTCCTTGTTGAGGTAGCCGCTGGCGCCCTGGCGCAGCAGCGTGGTGGCGTAATGCTCCTCGGCGAAGCCGCTCAAGATCAGCACCGGCAGCTCGGGCGTGCGGGCGCGGATCGCCGCCAGGGCGTCGACCCCGCTCTGGCCGGGCATGGAGATGTCCATCACCACCACGTCGACGCCGCCCCGCCGCACGATGTCCAGCGCGTCGCGGCCGTTGGCGGCCTCGGCGACGACCTCGAAGTCGGCCTGGTCGGCAAAGAACTGCCGCAGCCCGGCACGCACCATGGCGTGGTCGTCGACGATGGCGATGCGGATCATGTTCGGTGGCGGCGCTCCATGGCGCATGATCCCATGTTTGCTGCCTGGAGTTGAAGATGGATCTGGTTGCGCTGCTCGGCCGCCGCACCCTCGTCTTTCCCCTGGCCTGCGCCGCGGCGCTGGCCATGCTGTTCATCAGCGAGAGCTCGTACTGGCAGTCGGTGGACACGCTCGACGAACTCGGCGCCATGGCCACCGCGCGCGGCGGCGTGCAGGGCCTGCAGCAGAGCATCCTGGACGCCGAGACCGGCCAGCGCGGCTACCTGCTCACCGGCCGCACCGAACACCTGCAGCCCTACCAGAAGGCGCTGGCCGACATCGACACGGCCTTCGGCGTGCTGGACCGCTACTACGCCGGCCAGCCCGAGCCGGCCGCAGTGCTGAACAAGCTGCACACGCTGACCACGGCCAAGCTGTCGCAACTGGCCATGGCCATCGGCACACGCGCCGCGGCGGGCAGCGTGGCGCCCGGCGACATCGCCCCCAGCGATATCGGCCGTGAGCAGATGAACGCCATCCGCCGGCTGGCCAGCGAACTGCTGGCGCTGGAGGACGGCCGTGTCGCCGCCGGCCGCAACGACCTGTACCAGACGCTGAGCTTGAGCCGCATCGGCGTGGCCGCGCTGAGCGCGGTCAGCCTGCTGGCGCTGTGGCTGTACCTGCGCCAGACCAGCGCGCTCAAACGCGAGCAGCTGACGCTGAAGCGCAGCGTGCAGGCCGAACGCGACCGGCTCGAGATCGAGGTGCGGCGCCGCACGGCCGAGCTGACCGAGCTCACCCACCACCTGCAGACCGCGCGCGAGGACGAACGCCACCGGTTGGCGCGCAACCTGCACGACGAACTCGGCGCGCTGCTCACTTCGGCCAAGCTCGACGCTGCGCGCATCCGTTCGCGCCTGGGCGGCACCGCGCCCGAGGCGCTGGAGCGGCTGGCGCACCTGGTGGAGACGCTCAACGCCAGCATCGCACTGGGCCGCAGCATCATCGAAGACCTGCGGCCTTCGACGCTGGGCAACCTGGGGCTGGTGGCGACACTGGAGATCCTGGCGCGCGAATTTGCCGAACGCTCGGGCGCGGAAGTGGAATGCGCGCTGCAGCCCGTGGCGCTGGACCCCACCGCCGAACTGATGGTCTACCGGCTGGTGCAGGAGGCCATCACCAATATCAGCAAACATGCCAAGGCGCGCCATGTGTGGCTGGCGCTGGCGTCGCGCGACGGCCAGGTCGAGATCTCGGTGCGCGACGACGGCGTCGGCTTCGACACGGCCGTGCCGCCGCACTCGGCCTACGGCCTGGTGGGCATGCGCTTCCGCGTCGAGGCCGAGGGCGGCCGGCTGAGCGTGGTGTCGGCGCCCGGCCAGGGCACGAAGCTGACGGTGACGCTGCCCGAGTCGCCCCGGCCGGCGGCATAGCGCCGGGGTGGTGTCCTACACGGGGGCGCGCCGTCGCCCCACAGCGGCACGGGCAGGCCGCCGATGTTCGCCCGGCACCGGCCTGACGACACTGGTGTGGTCCGCTGCGGCGCGTTGAATTTCAACCGGGCCGCGCGACCGGGAGGATTTCCCGCCCGGTACCCCAGGAGCCCGCCATGCTGCATTACGCCGTCGTCTTCCTCGTCATCGCTCTGATCGCCGCGCTGTTCGGCTTCGGCGGCATCGCCGCCGGCGCCGTGGGCATCGCCAAGGTCTTGTTCGTCGTCTTCCTGATCCTGGCCGTGGCCAGCTTCCTGTTCGGCGTCATACGCAAGGGCTGAGCGCACCCCTCCGTGACCCAGCGCCGCACCGCCGCACCGCAGGCGGCGACGCCATCCCCCACCCCTCAATCCAAGGAAACACCATGAACACGCACACGATCTCCAACTTGACCAGCCCGATCTCCGAAGCTTCCGACCGCCTGCTCGACCGCGCCGGCGAACAGGCCAGCACGCTGGCGCATCGCGGCATGGACGCCGTGCGCGAACGGTCGCAGCAGCTGCGCACGAGCGCCGTGCACGCTTCCGACAGCACGGTGGGCTACATCCGGCAGGAACCGGTGAAGTCGGTGCTCTTTGCTGCCGCCGCCGGCGTCGTGCTGATGGGGCTGCTGGTGCTGGCCGGCCGTTCGCGCGGGCACTCCTGAAGCCGCACCCGGCACACGCTCCTGACGCCGCTGCAGGCGCCGTTGCACAGCGCGTGCCGTGCCCGGCCCGATGGTGGCCGGGCACCGCACCACCGACATTGATCCCAGCAATTCCGCGCGGCGCGGGCCCTACGCCCCCGGCGCGCCCGGCGCGCCCTTCACGACGCCCTTCACGACACACCACCACGAGATGGAGAAACCATGACAAATACCACCCGCACCCCCCGCCAATGGCTGCTGACCGCCCCGCTCGCAGTGGCGGCGCTGGCCCTGCTGGGCGCTTGCGCCAGCACACCGCCGCCCACGGCCGAGATCGCCGTCGGACGCGCATCCGTGGAGCGCGCCAGCGGCCCTGCCGCTGCCGAGGCCCCGGTCGAGCTGGCCGCGGCGCGCGACAAGATCACGCGCGCCAATGCCGCCTTTGCCAAGGAAGACTACGACCTGGCGCGACGTCTGGCCGTCGAAGCCGACGCCGACGCCACGCTGGCCGAGGCGCAGTCGCGCTCGGTGCGCTCCGACCGCGCGCTGGCGGAAGTTCGCGAAGGCATTCGCATGCTGCGCACGGAAATGGCGCGCCCGTGAGACACCCGGGCCGCCCCGAGGGCGACCCCCGGCGTGCACCGCGCGAAGGCACAGCCGTGACCGCGTTGCGCATGAATGCAAGCAGCCCGGCGGCGGCCCCCCGCGCCCGCTGGCACCACCCCGTTTAATGGAGATTTCTATGATGAACCGCACCCTGATCGCCGGCGCCGTGCTGAGCAGCCTGATCCTTGGCGCCTGCGCCACTTCGCAGCCGCCGCCGGCGGCGCTGGTCGAAGCGCGCAGCACGCTGCGCCAGGCCGAACTCGACCCCGCCGTGCTCACCCACGCCCCGCTGGAACTGAAAAAGGCCACGACTTCGCTGAACCGCGCCAACCAGTTGCAGGACAAGGGCGAGTCGGTCGACGAGATCCGCAGCGCCGCTTACGTGGCCAACCAGCAGGCGAAGACGGCGATGGCGATCGCCAAGGCCAAGGGCAACGACGTCGCCATTGCCGGCGCCGAAGCCGACCGTGAGCGTGCCCGCTCCGAGATGCTGGCCGCCCAGGCCAAGCGCGCCCAGGCCGACACCCGCGCCGCCCAGGCGCAGAGCAGCATCGCGCAGCAACAGACGGCCAACGCCGAGCAGCGTGCCACCGGCGCCGAAGCCCGCACCCTGGCGGCCCAGGCCGGCGCCGCCGACGCACGCCAGCAGGCCGATCAACTGCAGAAGCAACTGGCCGATCTGCAGGCCACGCAGACCGAGCGCGGCATGCTGGTGACGCTGGGCGACGTGCTGTTCGAGACCGGCCGCGCTGAAGTGAAGCCCGGCGCACAGGCTTCGCTGGCCAAGCTGGCCGACTTCCTGCAGCAGAACCCCACGCGCAGCGTGCTCATCGAAGGCCACACCGACAGCGTCGGTTCCGCGGAGTCCAACACCTCGCTGTCGCGCCGCCGCGCCGCCGCGGTGGACGGGGCCCTGGAAGGCCTGGGCCTGGCCGCCAGCCGCGCCACGACGGTCGGTTATGGCGAGGACTATCCGGTGGCCGACAACACCACCGCAACCAACCGCGCGCTCAACCGCCGCGTCGAGATCTACATCGCCGAGAACGACCAGCCGGTCAAGCAGCGGCGCTGAAAGCGCGACGCGCGCCCGTTGGGTGGGGGACTCGAACCCCACCCGCACCCATGAACACTTTTTCAAACTGACAGGAGCTCCACCATGAACATCCGCCAATCACTCACCGCCGCCCTGGCCGCCACCGCCTTGCTGGCTGCCACCGGCTGCGCCGTCACGCGCGACCAACAATCGGTGGGCGCCTACGTCGACGACGCCGCCATCACCACCGCGGTGAAGGGGCGCATGGTCGACAACCAGACCGTCGCAGCCTCCTCCATCAGCGTGGAGACGCTGAATGGCACGGTCATGCTGTCCGGCTTTGCCAAGAACAGCGAAGAGCGCACCGTGGCCGAAAGCCTGGCCTGGAAGACCGAAGGCGTGAAGGCCGTGAAGAACGAGATCATCGTCCGTCCCTGATCGCTGATCGCTGATCGCAGATCTCCGCTCGCGCTCGCGACGCGAAGGGCGCGGGCCACGGGCTCGCCCCTTCGCGTCCGGCCGCATCCGGACGCTTTTCCAGGGCGGCGTGCCCGACAATGCAGCACCTCCATCGCTGCCCGAAACGCCACAGCCGGCCGCTGAACCCCAGCGCGAACCGCAGCGGCCCTCCCACCCGCCCGCTTGATGGCCCTCTTCCCCCAAGGCCTGAGCCACGTCGACGCCCGCTGCAACGCGGGTGAACGCCGCGTTCTGCACCAGCTCAAGCGCTGCCTGGAAGACGACTACATCGTCTGGCACGACATCGCCATCGGCCCCAAGGCGCGGCAGCCCGACTTCGTGGTGCTGAGCCCGCGCTGGGGCATCCTGCTGCTCGAGGTGAAGGACTGGCGCGCCGCCACGCTGGGCCCGGCCACGCGCGACGCCATCGAATTGCGCACGCCGCGCGGCGTGGTCACCGCGCCGCACCCGCTGCGCCAGGCGCGCGACTACGCCATGGAACTCGTCGACCTGATGAAGCACGACCCGGCGCTGGTGCACGAGCGCGGCCCCTTCGCCGGGCGGCTGCTGTTCCCCTACGGCTGGGGCGTGGTGCTGGCCTCGATGCGGCGCGCCGACGTGTCCGGCAGCGACTTCGACGAACTCTTCCCACCCGCGCGCACACTGCTGCGCGACGACCTGGACGAAGCGGTGCCGGCCGCCGCCTTCCAGCACCGGCTGTGGGGCATGTTCACCGTGAGCTACCCGCACACGCTGACGCTGCCGCAACGCGACCGCGTGCGCTGGCACCTGTTTCCGGAAGTGCGGCTGCAGCCGCAGGCCTCGCTCGACTTCGGCGCCGCGCCGGAAACCGCGCCACCCCTGCCCGACCTGCTGCAGGTGATGGACCTGCAGCAGGAACAGGTGGCGCGCACGCTGGGCGAAGGCCACCGCGTGATCCACGGCGCGGCGGGTTCGGGCAAGACCATGATCCTGATCTTCCGCGCCCAGTACCTGGCCGCCGCGGCGCGCGCCGACCAGCCGGTGCTGGTGCTGTGCTTCAACCGCACGCTGGCCGACCGCATCCAGCACCAGCTGCGCGAGCGCGGTGTGGACGAACGCGTGCAGGTGCACACCTTCCATGGCTGGTGCCTGGATCTGGTGCGAACCTACCAGCTCGACCTGCCGCCCGGCCTGAAGGGCGACAGCTATTTCACGGCGCTGGCGCAGGCCGTGGAGCGCGCGGTGGAAAGCGGCCGCGTGCCCGGCGGCCAGTACCTGGCGCTGCTCATCGACGAGGCGCACGATTTCGAGGACGCCTGGCTGCGCATCGCCGGCCGCATGGTGAGCCCGGCCACGAACAGCCTGCTCGTGCTGTACGACGACGTGCAGTCCATCTACCAGGGCGCCAAGGCCCGGCGGAAGTTCAACTTCGCCGGCGTCGGCATCGAGGCGCGGGGCCGTACCAGCATCCTGCGCCTGAACTATCGCAATACCACCGAGGTGCTGGCGCTGGCCCTGCAGTGCGCGCAAGGGCTGCTGCAGGGCGACGGCACGGCGCGCGGCGAAGACGAGTTGCCGCGGGTGCAGCCGCTCAGCGCCGGCCGCCGTGGTGCGCTGCCGGTGCTGGTGGAGGCGCGCCACGCGCTGGAGGAAGCCGAGCTGCTGGCCGAACGCATTGCCGCCGCACTGGCCGCCGGCACGCCGGCCAGCGACATTGCCGTACTGTGCCGCGCGAAGTCACTCATGCGGCCCATCGAAGCGGCGCTGGCACGCCGCGGCGTGCCGCTGCAGTCGATGAATGCACTGGCCTTTCGCCGCTTCGATTGGCGGCAGCCGAGCGTGAGGCTGCTCACCATGCACAGCGCCAAAGGCCTGGAATTCGGGCTCGTCTGCGTGGCCGGGCTGCAGGCGCTGCCGATGCGCGACGAGACGCTGGAAGACGCCGTGCGACTGCTCTACGTGGCCATGACCCGCGCCACGCGCGAACTGGTGCTGTCGGCGCACGGCCGCTCGGCCGTGGTCGAGCGCGTGCGCGAAGCGCTGGCTGCGGTGGCGCAGCAGTTCAGCGCGCAGGCTTGATGGCGGGCCGGGGCCCGGGCGCACCGCGCGGGCGTTGCGGGCGGCCTTCGGCACGCGGGCCCTCGCCCTGCGGCCCCTCGGCGGGCAGCCCAGCGGCGGCGGCTGGGCGGTCGCCTGAAGGTCCGCCGGGGCGGGCGTCGCGCCGCGGCCCCGGCCCCTGGCCCGGTCCCGGGCGCTGGGGCGGGCGCTGGGGCGGGCGCACTTCGCCGCGCGCGGGCGCATCGCCGGCCGGCCGCATCTCCTGCGCCCGCTGCTCACGCTCCAGCCAGGCCTGGTGCAGCCGGCCATCGAGATCCGCTTCGGGGATGCCCTTCAAGGCACAGAAATTCGCCCGCGTCAGCGTGCTCGACTCGAAGGCACGCAGCAACGCGGCGCGGTCGCGCCGGGCCTGGTCTTCGGCGGCATGCTGCTGGCGCGCTGCCGCCTCCGCGGCGCGGCGCGCTTCGTTGGCGGCGGCGCGTTCGGCCGCCCGCTTGGCCTCGAACAGGCCGCGGCGGCGCTCCAGTTCGGTGGCGGCGGCCTGCCGGTGCACGTCGTCGATGTCACCGGCCGGCGCACCGTCGAGGTCGAAGCGGTGCGGCAGGTTCACCAGCGCCTTCAGGTAGGCCGTGCTCGTGGTGTAGCGGTGCAGGAAGGGCGACAGCGACTTGCGCGTGAAGACGCCCGGAGCGCGCTGCTGGATATCGTTCTGGACGCGCAGCTTGACCGGCAGTGCGCGGCCGGCCCCGAACAACGCCGGGAACAGTTCGGCCAGGCGGGCGGCGCAGGCGGCGGGCGACAGGTCGGCGATCGCAGGCGTAGGTGCGGGTGCGGGTGCAGCCGCCTCTTCACTGGCCGGTTCCTCTTCACCGACGGGTTCCTCTTCACTCGCCGGTACCACTTCGCCGGCTGCCACGGCTTCGCTCGTTGTCGCAGCCGCCACGTCGGGCAGGGCCGGCGGCGCGGCCGCTGCGGCCGTGGCCGGCCCGGGCTGTGCCAGCTCGCCTGCCTCGGTCGGCGTGGCAGGCGGCACGGCAGCCGGCACGGCTGGCGGCGGCACTTCTGGCGCGGGGGTTTCGTCGGGAGACGGCAGATCGGACATGGCGGCAAATGAACGGCGGGAAGCCGGCATTGTGACGGCAGCGCCCGCGATCCAACCCGGCGGCAGGTGCACCAGGTCGGCCGCCTCGTCGATATCGGAAACGGCCGGCAGCTCGGCATGGCGCAGGCCGGCGGCCGCCAGGCGCTCGCGCGTGTCGGCCATCACCTGCGCCGTGCTCCAGCGCATGCCGTCGAAGAGTCCGCGCAGACGCGGTGCCCAGGCGCGCAGGCCGACGAGCGCGTAGCCGCCGTCGAGAGCGGGCACGAAGACGGCGTCGTGCGACTGCAGCGCAGCCGCCGCGTCGCGCAGGAGCGCGGCGTCCAGCGCCGGGGCGTCGGTGCCCATCAGCAGCAGCGGGCCGGGAGCCGCCGTCCACGTGGTGTCGAAGACGCGCGCCATGCGCGCGCCGAGATCGCCCTCGCCCTGCGCAAGAAGCGCCAGCCCGTGGCGACTGCCGAGCTGCGCGAAGACCGGGTGCGTGACGTCGGGTGCGGCCCACAGCGCCACCGGCCCCAGGCCGGCGGCCACGGCTTGCGCCGCCGCATGCTCCAGCAGACGTTGGGCCAGGGCCGCCGCGCCCGCCGCGCCCAAAGCGGGCATCAGCCGCGTCTTGGCATACCCGGCCAGCGGCGCCTTGGCCAGGATGGCGATGCGACAGACCGCATTCACTTGTAGGCCCGCGCCAGCACCTCGGGCGAGGCGCCGCGCCAGTAGGCCCAGCGCAGGCGCCACATCAGAACGATCGTGCGCCAGACGCCACGGGTCTCCCAGCGTCGTCCCGATGTGAGCACACGCTCCTTCAAACAGATTGGCGCGGCCACACCACGCAGTCGGCGCGACAGCTCCACGTCCTCCATCAGCGGCTGGTCCGCATAGCCGCCCAGGCGGCGGAACAGCGCCGTCTGCACGAAGAGGGCCTGGTCGCCGGTGGCGATGCCGGTCAGGCGCGAGCGCGCATTCATCAGGGCCGCGATGACCGGAAACCAGGCCGAGGCGCCGGCGATGCGCACGTCGAAGCGCCCCCACAGCGCGCCGCCAGCAACGGCCGCGCGCAGGCTGGATTCGGCGCCCGCGGGCAGCTCGGTATCGGCATGCAGGAACAGCAGCAGGTCGCCGCCGGCCAGGGCGGCCCCGGCATTCATCTGCCGCGCGCGCCCGCGCGGGCCCGCCACCACGCGGTCGGCCCAGGGCGCGGCCAGCGCCGGCGTGCCGTCGCGGCTGCCGCCGTCGACCACGATCACTTCATGCCCTTGTGCGCGCAGCGGTGCCAGCGCCTGCAAGGCGGCGACGATGCCGGCCGCTTCGTCGAGCACGGGCACGACGACCGAGAGCCGCCACGGGCCGCTCTCCCCATCGCTGTGCGTGCCAGTCATGCCGCAGCATACTTCCGTGGCCCGCACAGGGCATGAACAGGACACGCCCAGGCCGCTCAGGCCGCTCAGGCCGCTCAGGTCGGCGCGAGCCAAGGCCCGACCCGTGACGCCCGCCGACGCGGTTTTGTCCAGCTTCGTGCACGAACCCGGCCGAACGCTTACCCTTCGCACCCTTTCCGCCGCTACCCCGAGAGATGCCCATGCCCCTGGCCCACCGACTGCGCGATCTGAGCGCCGCGCGCCTGCAAGGCATGCTGCGCGGCATCGAGAAGGAAAGCCTGCGCGCCCTGCCCACCGGCGGCCTGGCGCTCACGCCGCACCCGGCTGCGCTGGGCGCGCCGTTGACGCACCCGCGCATCACCACCGACTTCAGCGAAAGCCAGCTCGAACTCATCACCGGCGTGCACGCCGGCGTGGAGGACTGCCTGGACGAGCTGACGCGCATCCACCAGTTCGTCTACCGCACGCTGGCGGATCGGCGTGAAGGAACCGGTGACGAACGGCTGTGGGTCGGCAGCATGCCCTGCGGGCTGCCCACCGACGAGACGATTCCGCTCGGTCGCTACGGCTCGTCCAATATCGGCCGCGCCAAGAGCGTCTACCGCATGGGCCTGGGCCACCGCTACGGGCGGCGCATGCAGACGATTTCCGGCATCCACTACAACTGGTCGCTGCCGGGCCTGGGCAACGACGAGTATTTCGCGCTCATCCGCAATTTCCGCCGCCACGCTTTCCTGCTGCTGTACCTGTTCGGCGCCTCGCCGGCGGTGTGCTCCAGTTTCGTGGCCGGGCGTGAACACGGGCTGCAGACGCTGGCCGAATTCACGCGTTACCTGCCGCACGCCACCAGCCTGCGCATGGGGCGGCTGGGTTACCAGAGCGAGGCGCAGGCCACGCTGGCCATCAGCTACAACAGCATGGACAGCTACGCCAATTCGCTGCACGACGCCCTGATGCAGCCCTACCCGGCGTACGAGAAGATCGGCATCCGCAACCTGGGCGGCGAATACAACCAGCTCGCCACCACGCTGCTGCAGATCGAAAACGAGTTCTACGGCACGATCCGGCCCAAGCGCGTCATCCACCCCGGCGAGCGGCCGCTGCACGCCTTGCGCGAACGCGGCGTGGAATATATCGAGGTGCGCTGCATGGACCTGGACCCGTTCGTGCCGGCCGGCATTGCCGCCGGCACCGTGCGCTTCCTCGACGTGTTCCTGTTGCATTGCTTGCTGTCGGACAGCCCGCCCGATACGCCCGAGGAAATTGCCGCCCTGGGCCGCAACCAGCACCACACGGCCACCCACGGCCGCGAGCCCGGCCTGCGGCTGGAACGCGGCGGTGCGCCGGTGCTGCTCACCGAGTGGGCGGCCGAAATGCTGCAGCAATGCGTGCCCATCGCCGCCGCACTGGACGTCGTGCATGGCAGCACCGCCTATGCCGGCGCGGTGGCGGCCGCGCAGGCCGAGTTGGCCGAACCCGCAACGCTGCCTTCGGCGCGCATGCTCTCAGCGATGCAGCGCGACTTCGGCGGCAGCTATACCGCCTTCGTCCGCGCCCAGTCGGAGCAGACGCGCAACCACATGCTGGCCCTGCCCTGGAGCGCGCAACACCAGGCCGCCTTCGAGGCCATGGCGCGCGTCTCGGTGGAAAAGCAGCAGGCCATCGAGGCTGCCGACACGGTGGACTTCGAGACCTTCAGGCTGGCGTACCTCTCCGAAGAAACGCTGGCGCCGCGGTGAATCGGGGGCCTGGGCGCCAAGAGCTGTTCGTGATGTCCAGCGCCATGCCGGCACATTGCCGAGCCGCCTTTCTCTCCCTGGCCGGCCCGATGCTGCTGCTGTGCGGCCTGCCGGCAGCCGCGCAGACCGCTGGCAGGGCCATCGACACCGTCAACCTGGAACGCCTGGCCAACGGCATCCTGGGCATCATGGGCTACACCGTGGCGCCCGACGTCACCACCAGTTCGCTGGCGATCGACAACGCGGCCACCGCCAACCCCGGCTTGACGATGACGCAACTGGGCGGCGGCTTCACCTGGAGCCGATCCACCCCGCTTTACCTGGAGGGCAACGCCGCGTATTCGCGCTACGACCCGGTGTTCCTGGCCAGCGACGGCGGCGAAGAGCGCCCGGTGCCGGTGAAGTGGAATGCGCTCTCGGTCACCGGCGGCATCGGCTGGGACTTCCCGCTGGCACCGAACTGGACGCTGCGGCCCATGCTCAATGTCACGTGGGGCTACGTGACCAGCGACCTCAATATCGTCAAGTGGTGGCTGGAGAGCAATACCGACGCCGACCTCGGCTTCCTCGACAACGGCAAGCTCAAGGCCCGCGGCCTGGGCGGTTCGCTGATGATCGACTATGAGAAATTCGCGCCCGACGCCGACGTCGACCTGGAACTGCGCTACACCAACGTGAAGCTGCGCAACAGCGGCCCGTACGCCGACATGATCGAAGGCAGCGCCTCGGCCGAAAGCGCCAGCCTGTGGGCGCGTCGCCGCGTGCCCACGGGCTGGGTGGTCTGGGAGCGTCCGGTGCGCTATGTGCTGGAAGGCGCCTACACACGCTTCCTGGGCAGTCAGACCGAGGTGGGTGTGGACCGCATGGCCTCGGTAGGGGTCGGCATCGAATTCGACTCCAGCGCCTACGACGTTTGGGCCACGCGCTGGCGTGCCCTGCTGCGCTACAAGTTCGGGCCCGACATCGCGGGCTGGTCGGTCGGCCTGGCCGTCAGTTTCTGACTGTCAGGCGCGCAGCGGCCGATCACGGCGCCGCGAACTGCTCCCAGGCCTGCATGGCCTCGGCCGCGTACATGGCCGACGGGCCGCCGCCCATATAGATGGCCACGCCCAGCGCCTCCTCGAATTCGGCCTGCGTCGTGCCCAGCCGGCGCAACGTCTTGACGTGGAAGCCGATGCAGCCAGCGCAGCGCTGGCTGACGCTGATGCCCAGTGCGATCAGCTCCTTGTGCTTCTCCGACAGCGCACCGTCGGCCATGGCGCCCTTGGCCATGGCGCCGAAACCGGCCATCGTGGCCGTCTGCGACTTGCGCAGCGGCGCCAGATGCTGGGTGATCGATTGTGTGAGCTCGGGATAGGTGCCTTCGTGCATGGTCGTGTCCGATCGGAGTCCTGATACCCATGACCGTAACAAGAACGGGGTCCCCGCCGTGTGACCAGGGTCAAGGTCATGCCGGCCGCGGCCCGCCACGGGACCGCACCGCGCGGGCCGCCGCCGCGCCGGGGTCAGCTCCGGCGCCCGAACTCCGGGTCGATGCGCAGCCACGCCGCCGCCGCAAACGAGGGCAGCGTGGCCACGCAGGTCCAGACGAAGAAGTTCACGTAGCCCAGCTGCTCCTGCAGCCAGCCGGCACCCATGCCGGGCAGCATCATGCCCAACGCCATGAAGCCGGTGCACAGCGCGTAATGCGCGGTCTTGTGCACGGCCGAACCGTCGGCGCCGCCGGCCACCATCAGCATGAACACCATGTAGGCGGTGAAGCCCAGGCCGTAGCCGAACTGCTCCACTGCCACCGCGGCACTCACCAGCGCCAGACTGCCAGGCTGCCACAGCGCCAGCGCCACGAACACCGTGTTGGGTAGGTGCATGCACAGCACCAGCGGCCACAGCAACCGCTTCAGGCCGTGGCGTGAAACGAGCCAGCCGCCGAGCAGGCCGCCGAGCGTGAGCGCCGCAACCCCCACGGTGCCGTAGGCCAGGCCCACGTCCTGCGTGCGCAGGCCCAGGCCGCCGAGCTCGCGCGGGTCCAGCATGAACGGTGTCACCAGCTTGAGCAGCTGCGCTTCGGCGAATCGGTACAACAGCAAGAAGGCCAGGATGCGCACGATGTCCGTCTTGCGGAAGAAGGCCTTGAAGACGGCCACGAAATCGGCGCGGAATGGCGCCGAGCGCGGCGCCGCCACGTCGCCCGCCGGGCGCGGCAGCACCCAAGCGTGATACAGCCCCGCCGCCACGAACAGGCCCGCCAGCAGCCAGAAAACGAGGCGCCAAGCCGTCACCGGCGTGCCGCTGCGCTCCTGCAGCCAGCCCGCCAGGTAGACCAGCCCGCCCTGGCCCGCGATCATCGACAAGCGGTAGAAAGTGCTGCGCACACCCACGAACGCCGCCTGCGTGCGCTGCGGCAGCGCCAGCATGTAGAAGCCGTCGGCGGCAATGTCGTGGGTGGCCGAGGCAAAGGCCATCAGCCACAGCACGGCCAGCGTCATTTGCAGGAATTTCGGCGCCGGCAGCGCCAGCGCCACCATGGCCAGCGCCGCGCCCAGGGTGAACTGCAGCGCCACGATCCAGCGCCGCTTGCTGCCCAGCAGGTCCACCAGCGGGCTCCACAGCGGCTTGATCACCCACGGCAGGTAGAGCCAGCTCGTATACAGGGCGATCTCGGTATTGGAAACGCCGAGGTTCTTGTACATCACCACGGCCAGCGTCATGACCACCACGTAGGGCAGTCCCTGGCCGAAATACAGCGTGGGGATCCAGCGCCAGGGGCGGGCGGTGTGCATGAAGTGAGGGCCGGGGCGGGGGCCAGGGCAGGCGGTGACCGGCGCGATGTTCACACGGTTCCTTGGCGACACCGGCGGTGCACAAGCCTTGGTAATCCCGAATGGGCTGTCCCGTGCCGGGCAGCCAAGAATCGTGCCCACAACATGCGTGGCCGGGTCGGCTGCACAAGACTAAACAAGACCACACCAACGAGGGCTCCCGCGATGAAACTGAAAACCCTGGTCGGCAGCCTGGCGCTGCTCGGCATGGCCACGCACACGCTGGCGCAGACGAGCGAGCAGCGCGTCACCATCACCGGCTCCAGCATCAAGCGCATTGCCACCGAGGGCGCGCTGCCGGTGCAGGTGATCACGCGCGGCGACATCGAACGCGAGGGCGTGACCAGCGCCGAGCAAGTGATCATGATGTTGTCGGTCAACGGCAACGGGCTGGACAACCTGGCCAGCAATGCCGACGTGGTGGGCGGTGCACAGCGCGGCAACAACGGTTCCACCTCGGCCAACCTGCGCGGCCAGGGCGCCAACGCCACGCTGATCCTGCTCAACGGCCGGCGCGTCGCTGCGCACGGCCTGAACGGCGGCACGGTCGACCTGAACCAGATCCCCATGGCCGCCATCGAGCGCATCGAGATCCTGAAGGACGGCGCCAGCGCCATCTACGGCACCGACGCCATCGGCGGCGTCATCAATTTCATCCTGCGCAGCAACTACACCGGCGGCAGCGCGCAACTGGTGGCCGACGTCGCGCAGGACGACGGCGGCAATATCTTCCGCGGCTCGCTGGTCGGCGGCTGGGGCGACCTCGACCGCGACGGCTTCAACGTGCTGGCCACCGTGGCCTACAGCGAGAACAAGGCGCTGCGCGGCGACCAGCGCGGCTTCGTGAATACCTTCCAGCCCAACCGCGGCCTGAGCGTGGACACCCGCGGCACGCCGCACGCCACCATCTTCCCGCTGGCCGGCACCATCATCCCGGCAGCCGCCAACGCGCCCTTCGTGCCCGGCACCACCACGCGGGCCTCGGGCGGCATCAACGTGCTCGACCTGCCCGGCGGCCCGGGCTGCAGTTCCATCGACGGCCAGGCACCCTACGACGACCTGCTGTGGGACGTGCCCTCGGCCGCGCTGGCCTGCGCCTGGGACACAGGCCGCGCCGCGGTGCTGCAGCAGCCCATCGACAACCTCACCTATGTCTTCAGCGGCAGCTTCAAGCTCGGCGAACACATGCTGCTGGCCGAATTCACCGGCTCGCAATCCGACTCGGCCAAGCGCTTCTCCAACCTGCAGCTCACGCCCAATACCAGCACGCAGCAACTGCGCTTCCCGCGCAACGACGCCTCGGCCGCCGCCTACGACGAGGTCTTCAACCGCCTCGTCGCCACCTTCCCCGAACTGGAAGCGCAGCGCGGCCTGCCCATCGCCTACCGCTGGCGCTGCATCGAGTGCGGCCCGCGCGAAATCACCACCGAGACCGACACGCAGCGCTTCTTCTTCGGCATCGAGGGGCCGCTGTTCGGCTGGGACTACCGCGCCGGCCTCTCACAGGCCACCAGCGAAAGCAAATCCACGCTCGGCGACGGCTACTACTACCGCGGCACCACCGCCACGGGCGCCCCGGACGGAACACCGGGCATCATCGCGGCGCTCAACAGCGGCCTCATCAATGTCTTCGCGCTGCCTGGTCAGGGGCAGAGCGCGGCCGGCCTGGCAGCGCTGGAAGCGGCTTCGGCGCGCGGCGTGGTGCTGTACGGCGGCAAATACACGCTGGAGCAGGTCGACGCCTCGGTCTCGGGCCCGATCATGAAGCTGCCGGCCGGCGACATGATGGGGGCGGTGGGCATCGACCTGCGCACCGAGAAATACAAGTTCAACGGCGACCAGCGCGAAGCCGCGTCGCGGCCGGTGATCATTGCCGCGCCCTTCGACGACGTCAATGCGCTGGCCGGCGTGGAGCGCGACGTCAACGCCATCTATGGCGAACTCATCGTGCCGGTGACCAAGACCCTGGAAGCCACGCTGGCCGTTCGCACCGACGAATACTCGGGCTTCGGCACCACCACCAATCCCAAGGTGTCGGGCCGCTGGCTGCCGATGGACAAGCTGCTGCTGCGCGGTTCGTGGGGGACGGGCTTTCGCGTGCCCACCTTCAACCAGCTCTACAACGGTGTCTCCGAGGCCATCTTCACCGGCGCCACGCTGGTGGACCCGGCCACCTGCCCCACCGGCCGCGTGGACGCCACCAAGCCGGGCTGCGAACCCATCCGCCCGATCATCGTCAGCGGCGGCAAGGCCGACCTCGGCCCCGAGGAAGCCGAGATGGCTTCGCTGGGCTTCATCTGGGAGCCCACGGCCGACTTCAGCATCGGCATGGACTGGTGGAACATCAAGCGCGAGGGCACGATCCAGATCCTGAGCCTGACGCAGCTGGTGGATAACTTTGCCCTGCTGCCGGAGCGTTTCGCCTATGCACCCGACGGCACCCTGGTGGCCATCGACCAGCGCTGGGTGAATGCCGGCGAAACCGAGACCGAGGGTGTCGAAGTCACCCTGCGCGGCGGCTTCAATGCCATGGGCGCACGCTGGACGGCCGGCCTGGACGGCACCTACCTGATCAAGAAGCGGTCGCGTGTGCTGCCTTCGGTGGAGTTCGGTCCCGACGAGGTCGGCAAATTCAGCTTCGCCGGCGACTTGAGCCTGCCCTGGAAGCACGTGGCCTTCCTGACCTACAAGCGCGAAAACTGGAGCAGCACGTTCAGCCAGACCTACCGCAGTGGCTACGACGACCAGGTGCTGCCGGGCGTGGCCTCGGGTCGAGTGAGCCCGCCCGACTGGAAGGCGGAGGTCGACGACTACACCACCTACAACCTGTCGGCCACCTTCAGCGGCATCAAGAACCTGATCGTCACCGGCCTCGTGAAGAATATCTTCAACCAGGACCCGCCCTTTGCCGCCACCTACGACAGCAATTTCGGCTCCGGCAGTTCCTGGGAGCCGCGCGTGGCCGACCCGCGCGGCCGCTCCTTCGTGCTGAACGTGGAGTACAAGTTCTTCTGACGGCGCAGGGGGCGGGCTGACATCGGGGCCCCTCGCGGGCCCCGATCCGTTGGTGCCGCCAGCGCCCGCTCCATTCAAGTCTTGTTCGCCCGGGTTCGCCTTCGTGGCGGCAAGACGCTCGCCACGCGGCGGGCTGCGCTGCCTGGCGCCGGGCGCCCCGCACAATGGCGCCATGCCCACCCTCGAATGGCTGAACCGCGACGCCGCTTTCCGCACCGCCGACCAGGTGCCTTACCGGCTGCTGCAGGCCGTTTCCACGCATGGCGACGGCGACCCGCGCAACCTGCTGGTGCAGGGCGACAACCTGCAGGCGCTGAAGGCGCTGCTGCCGCTGTACCGGGCGCAGGTGAAATGCATCTTCATCGACCCGCCGTACAACACCAAGAGCGCCTTCGAGCATTACGACGACAACCTGGAACACAGCCAGTGGCTGAGCATGATGCTGCCGCGGCTGCAGTTGCTGCGCGAATTCCTGCGGCCCGACGGCAGCCTCTGGGTGACCATCGACGACAACGAGGGGCATTACCTCAAGGTGTTGATGGACGAGGTATTTGGGCGAACTAGGTTCATTGCAAACATAATTTGGGAGAAGCGAACCTCGCGAGAGAACAGACGCGTCTTTTCTTTCAAGCATGACCACCTGCTCTGTTACGCGCGCGATCCCGCCACATTCGAATCCTCTCGAAACGCACTGGCGCTGACCGCGGATGTGCTCGCGCGGTACAAGAACCCGGACGACGATCCTCGTGGACTGTGGCAGTCGGTGTCGGCCAATGCGCAGGCTGGGCACGCGACACCAAGTCAGTTCTACACGCTCACTCTTCCGAGCGGACGAAGGGTTGACCCGCCTAAAGGCCGGTGCTGGCTGTACACCGAGCCGCGCATGCAGCAGGAAGTCGCCGCAGGCAATATCTGGTTTGGTGCGAGCGGCGACAACGCGCCTCGGATCAAGAAGTTCTTGGGCGATAGTGAGTCGAGTGGGCTAACACCTGAAACGATCTGGAATTCCATCGATGTAGGCACAAACGACGAAGCAAAGAAGAGCATGTTGAAGCTACTTCCCGATGGAGCAGTCTTTGACAACCCGAAGCCTGAGGGCTTGCTTCAACGAATCGTTCATATCGCAACCAACCCCAACGACCTCATCCTCGACTCCTTCCTCGGCAGCGGCACCACTGCCGCCGTGGCGCACAAGATGGGCCGGCGCTGGATCGGCATCGAGATGGGCGACCACGCCGTCACCCACTGCCTGCCGCGGCTGGAAAAGGTGCTGGCCGGCGAACAAGGCGGCATCAGCGGCGCGGTGAACTGGCAAGGCGGTGGCGGCTTCCGCTTCATGCGCCTGGGCGAACCGGTATTCAGCGCCGACGGCCGCACCCATGCCGATGTGCGCTTCGATGCGCTGACCGCCTTCGTCTGGCAGCAGGAAACCCGGCAGGCCTACCTGCCGCCGGCGCCGGGGGCTCTGACCGGCACGCCGCTGATCGGCGTGCACGAGGGCGTGGCGATCTGCCTGCTCTACAACGGCATCCTGGGCGACCGCCGGCCCGAGAGCGGCAACGTGCTCACGCTGGCGGTGCTGCAGGCTCTGAAGGCCATCGCGCCCCACGCCGGCCTGCGCGTGGTCTACGGCGAAGCCTGCCGCCTGGGCGGTGCGCGGCTGGCCGCCGAAGGCATCGCGTTCCGGCAGATTCCCTACGAGCTGGCGGCACGGTGAGCAGCACCCGCCCCACGCCCGAACCGCTGTGGTCAGCCGCGCACGACGGCATCTCGCGGCTGGAGCCGGCATGGCTGCACGGGCTGCTGGAGCAGGCGCGTGAATGTGCCTGGGTGGAGTTCAAGCGCGACAACGACCGGCCCGAGGCGATGGCCGAATACGTGTCGGCGCTGGCCAATGGCGCTGCGTACGAAGGACAGCCTCACGGCTACCTGGTCTGGGGCATCGACGACGCCACGCGGGCCTGGGTGGGCACGAGTTTCCGGCCTGAAGGGGCGCGCAAGGGCAATGAGGACCTGCGCTTCTGGCTGACGCATCACTTCCGTGGGCTGACCGAGCCTGAATTCTTCGAGGTCGTCGAGGGCGCACGGCGCGCCGTGGTGCTGCGCGTGCCGGCGGCGGTGGGCCGGCCGGTGGTTTATGCCGGTGAGCCCTGGATGCGCGTGGGCCCGCACAAGGTGCAGTTGCGCCAGTTCCCTGACCACCAGCGCCGCCTGCTGCAGCGCCTGGACCGCCAGTCCTTCGAGCAGCGCGTGGCCATCGAGGGCCACACCGCTGCGGAAATCTGGGCCCAGCTCGACGTGCCGGCGTTCTTCCGCGCGGCGCTTGAACCTGTGCCCGCCGAAGCCGATGCGGACGACGCGCTGGCGCGGCTGGCGGCGTGGGGCTGCGTCTCGCCGCGGCGGGTGGACGGGCGCTGGAACGTGCTCAACCTGGGCGCGCTGCTGCTGGCGCGCGACCTGCGGCCCTTCACCACGCTGGCGCGCAAGGCGCTTCGCGTGGTGCTGTATCACGGCCCGGACGCCGCGGCGCCGAGTGAGGAACTGCCCTTGGGGGAGCGCGGCTACGTGCTGGTGCTGGACGAAGTGATGCAGGCGCTGCGGCTGCGCCTGCCGGCCGACGAAGTGATGCAGGGTGCGCAGCGGCGACGGCGCGAACACTTTCCCGAAAGCTCGCTGCGCGAGCTGCTGGTCAACGCGTTGGTGCATCAGGACTTCTCGGTGAAGGGCGCCGGACCGCTGGTCGAGGTTTTCGAGGGCCG
>JAABPT010000113.1 GCA_011391855.1 Burkholderiales bacterium | reverse complement strand
GGCCTATCGTCGGCACCGTTGCGTTGCACGGCGGGTACCAAAATCTGGCGCACTTGCAGCGCCTGCGGCTGAGCCTGGCGCGGGTGGTTGCCTGGCTGCGGAGCCGCCCGGCCCAGCAGCCACAGGTGCAGCGCCAGCACCGTGGCGGCAAGCGCCAGCCGGCCGCGCCATTGCGATGGCCGCGGCAGCGGCAAGGACAGCGGCAGTGACTTCGGCGTGGCAGGGGGCACTCCACAATACTGCCACCCTGCCCCCGGGCGCCGATATCCCGCTTCCGCATGAAACTCGCCACCCTGAAGGACGGTTCGCGCGACGGCCAGCTGGCCGTGGTATCGCGCGACCTCAGCCGCGCGCACTTCGCCACCGGCATCGCCGGCACCCTGCAGCGCCTGCTCGACGACTGGAACTTCCTTTCGCCGCAGCTCGAGGATTTGTACGCCACGCTCAACGGCGGCAAGGCGCGCCATGCCTTCGACTTCGACCCGCGCCAGTGCATGGCGCCGTTGCCGCGAGCCTTTCAATGGGCCGACGGCTCGGCCTACCTGAACCATGTGGCACTGGTGCGCAAGGCGCGCGGCGCCGAGATGCCGGCCAGCTTCCAAGAAGACCCACTCATATACCAAGGCGGCAGCGACGACTTCCTGGGCCCCACCGACGACGCCGTGTTCGCCAGCACCGAGTGGGGCATCGACTTCGAATCCGAACTGGCCGTGGTCACCGGCGACGTGCCCATCGGCGCCACGCCGGCCGCTGCGCTGGAGAGTGTGCGCTTGCTCATGCTGGTCAACGACTGGAGCTTGCGCCACCTGATCCCGGCCGAGCTGGCCAAGGGCTTCGGCTTCCTGCAAAGCAAGCCGGCCACCGCCTTCGGCCCGGTGGCGGTCACACCCGACGAGCTGGGCGACGCCTGGCAGGGCGGGCGCGTGCACCTGGCGCTGGAAAGCCGTTGGAACGGCCGCCGCGTGGGCCTGACCGAGGCCGGCCCGGAAATGAGCTTCCACTTCGGCCAGCTCATCGCGCATGTGGCCAAAACGCGCTGCCTGCGCGCAGGCAGCATCGTCGGCAGCGGCACCGTGAGCAACCAGGACTGGAGCCGCGGCTGGAGCTGCATCGCCGAGCAGCGCGCCATCGAAACCATCGAAAGCGGCGCGCCGAAAACTGCCTTCATGCAGTTCGGCGACACCATCCGCATCGAGATGCTCGGCCGCGACGGCCTGAGCGTCTTCGGCGCCATCGACCAGCGCGTGGCGCCGCTGGCCGCCTGAGGTACGCGCGTCGTGACCGACCTGCCCGGCTGGGTGAAGCACAGCACCGTCTGGCTGCTGCTGGCGGTGGGCATCTTCCTGGGCGTGCAGGCCTGGATGCGCAACGAGGCGGCGACGCGCTTCGTGGTCGAAGGCGACACGGTGGAAATCCGCCGCGCCGCCGACGGCCACTACCACTGGCCGGGCAGCATCGATGGCCGCCGCGTGGACTTCCTGGTCGACACCGGGGCCACCGGCACGGCGATCCCGGAATCACTGGCGCGAAGTCTGGGCTTGGAGCAACGTGGGAGTGTGCGCTCGCAAACCGCGGGCGGTCCGGTCACCGGCACCGTGGTGGTGGGCGATCTGCAACTGGACGGCGGCGTCAGCGCCGAGCGGCTGCGCATGGTGGCCTTGCCCGGGCTGGCCGCGCCGCTGCTGGGCATGGACGTGCTCGGCCGCCTGCGCTGGCAGCAGGGCGAGGGCCTGTTGCGCGTGGACCTGCACGGGGCGGCGCGGTGAACGGACGCTGGCTGCGCCGCCGGGTCGATGCACTGGCGGCGGCGGCGCTGCTGGTGCTGGCCGCGGTGCCCGCCACGGTGCAGGCGCAGACGCAGACGCAGACGCAGACGCAGACGCAGTTGCAGGTGCAGCTCCAGACGCCGGCCGCCGCCTGCCCACCCACCCTGCCACCGGCAAGCGCGGCCGACCGCGCCGAAGGCCGCGGCGCCGCACGCGACCGTGGCTTGCTGTGGCGCATCACGCGCGACGGCCACAGCTCTTACCTCTACGCCACGCTGCATGTGGGCAAGCCGGCCTGGCAGCGGCTGGGTCCGCGGGTCACGGCGGCACTGCGCGCCAGCGATGCACTGGCGCTGGAGCTCGACCCCGGCGACCCGGCGCTGCTGCAGGCGCTGACCGAGCTGCCGCGCGGCGCCGAAGTGCCGGCACCGTTGCAGGAGCGGCTGCGGCGCGCCTTCGAGCGCGCCTGCGTGGCGCCCGAGGCGCTGGCTGCGCTGCACCCGGTGCTGCAGACCACCACGCTGGCGGTGCTGGAAGCGCGCTGGCTCGGCATGGACCCCGCCTTCGCGCTGGAGCAAGGGCTGGCGGCGCAGGCACGCGCCGCGGGGTTGCGCGTGGTGGCGCTGGAGACCGCAGCGCAGCAGACCGGGGCGCTGCTGCCCGGCAGCGACGCCGAGACCCATGCGCTGATCGACCAGAGCCTGCGCCAACTGGAAGACCGCAGCGCGCGCCGCGTGCTGGCACGCCTGGCCGCGGCCTGGGAAGCGGGCGACCTGGCGGCGCTGGAGGACTACCCGAGCTGGTGCGAATGCGTCGCCAGCGACAGCGATCGCGCTTTCCTGCGCCGGCTCAACGACGACCGCAACCCGGCGCTGGCCGCCGGCATCGAGGCCGGGCACCGCCAGGGCCGACGCCTCTTCGCCGCCGTGGGTGCACTGCACATGACCGGCCCGCAGTCGTTGCCGCGGCTGCTGGCGAAGCACGGCTTCGCGGTCGAGCGCGTGGCCCTGGGCCGCTGAGCCGCTGAGCCGCTGAGCTGCGCCCAACGCGGGCATCCGGGGGTGCGGGCTCGGCGCACAATGCACGGGTCCCTACCGCAACGACATCGAGGAGACGCGACATGACGGGTGCAGGCGACTTTGCCAAGATGGTGCCGGGCTTCGACTTTCTTCAGAGCCTGATCAAGGGCGCGGGCGCCGCGGTGCCCGGCATGGGGCAGTGGATCGCGCCCACGCTGGACCCGCAGGAACTGGAAAAGCGCATCAGCGAATTGCGCACCGTGCAGTTCTGGCTGGAGCAGAACGCGCGCCTGCTGGCGACCACCATCCAGGCGCTGGAGGTGCAGCGCATGACGCTTTCCACGCTGCAGACCATGAACCTGCCGCTGTCGGAACTGAGCGAGGCCTTGCGCATCAAGACGCCTGCGCCGCCGCCGCCACCGCCGCCACCACCCGCACCGCCTCCGCCCGCCCCGGCACCAGCGCCCGAGGCCGCAGCGGCCGAGTCTCCTGCGGCCAAACCGGTCGGCAGCGTCGTCGACCCCATGCAGTGGTGGGGTGCGCTGACACAGCAGTTCACCGAGATCGCGTCCAAGGCCATGAGGGAAACCGGGCTCGATTCGACGAGCGCGCCCGAACTGTCCGCGTCGGCGCCCACCCGCGCCAGCGCGAAGAAGGCGCCGGCCAAGACGACGGCTGCCGCCAAGCGCGCGACCGTGTCGCGCAAGCGCAGCGCTTGAACGCTCAGGCGCCTGCCATGTCCGGCTTCCTGGTCGGCCACGCCACGCACCCCGACTGGAAGGCGGCGCTGGCGCTGGCCGCCATGCAGCTCGACGCTCAGCGCGAGCGGCATGAAGCCAGCGGCGCCGGCCCGCTGACGCTGGGCTTCGTCTATTTCACCGACCACTACGCCGTCTTTGCCGAAGCCTTGCTGGCGGCGCTGCGCGAGCGCTGGCCCGAGCTGGCCTGGGTGGGCAGCGTCGGCGTGGGCGTGTGTGCCAGCGGCGTGGAATATTTCGACGAACCGGCGCTGGTGCTGATGCTGGCGGCCTTGCCGCCGGGGCGTTTCGAGGTCTTCTCGGGGGCGCGCAAGCTGCAGCGCATCGAGCCCTACAGCGCTTTGGTGCACGCCGACCCGGCCACGCCCGACCTGGCCGAGCTGATCGTGGAGATGAGCGACCGCACCACATCGGGCTACCTCTTTGGCGGCCTGGCGTCGTCGCGCGGGGCCGCGGTGCACATCGCCGACGGCGTGTGGCAGGGCGGGCTGTCGGGCGTGGCCTTCACCGAAGACGTGGCACTGGTCTCGCGCGTGACGCAGGGCTGCCAGCCGGTGGGACCCACGCGCGAGGTCACCGCCTGCGAGCGCAACATCATTGTCGAACTCGACGGCCAGCCGGCGCTGCCCAGCCTGCTCGCCGACCTGGGGTTGCCGGCCCTGGACGACCCGCGCCAGGCCTTGCCGCGGCTGCGCGCCACGCTGGTGGGCGTCACCGGCGCCGCCACGGACGCCGCGGCGCCCGGCGCCAGCGCGGCCGTGACGACGCGGCACCGCGCCTTCGGCGACGACGTGCGTGTGCGTCATCTCATCGGCCTGGACCCCGGGCGCCGCGCGGTGGCGGTGGCCGAGCAGCTGCAGCCCGGCATGCGCGTTGCGTTCTGCCAGCGCGACGTGGCCGCGGCACGGCGCGACCTGGTGCGCATCTGCAGCGAAATCCGCGACGAACTCGATGTGCCCGACGAGCCGGCGCGGCGCATCCTCGGCGCGCTGTATGTCAGCTGCGCCGGCCGCGGCGGGCCGCACTTCGGCGGCCCTTCGGCGGAATTGAAGATCGTGCAGCACGCCTTGGGCGAGGTGCCGCTGGCCGGCTTCTTCGCCGGCGGCGAAATCGCGCACCAGCACCTGTACGGCTACACGGGGGTGCTGACGGTCTTCACGGGGCAGGCCTGAATGCCCGCCGGCCGCCAGCCCCTGGATGGGGCCGCGCTGCTGTTCCGCCGCGCCACGCGCGATGACCTGCCCGCCATCGTCGCCATGCTGGCCGACGACCCGCTGGGCGCGCTGCGCGAATCGAATACGTCGCCGCTGCCGCGCTGTGACCACGACGCCTTCGACGCCACCGGTTTCCATGAAGGCCTGGGCTTCGTGGCTTCGCACGAGGGCATGAAGCTGCACCTGCCGCGTGGCGCAGGCGATCCCGCATGACGCAGTCGATTCAATCCTGACCCCAGCGTGGGGTCCGGGCCACGGGCGCAGCCGCTACAGTGCAGGGCATGAACGCCCCCCAGCCCCCGGAAGCCGCCTCGCGTGCCGAACGCCAGCGCGAGGCCGTCGCCGCCCTCTCCGCCGTGCTGCCTGCCCACGCGCTGCTGTGGCAGAGCGAGGACACCATTCCTTATGAATGCGACGGCCTCACGGCCTACCGCGAGCGCCCGCTCGTGGTGGCGCTGCCCGAGACCGAGGCCCAGGTCGCTGCCGCACTGAAAGCCTGCCACGCGCTGAAGCTGCCGGTGGTGGCACGCGGCGCCGGTACGGGCTTGAGCGGCGGTGCCCTGCCCAACCCGATGGGCGTGACGCTGAGCCTGGCCAAGTTCAACAAGATCCTGCACGTCGACCGCGCCGCTCGCACGGCCACCGTGCAGGCCGGCGTGCGCAACCTGGCCATCAGCGAAGCGGCGGCGCCCTACGGCCTGTACTACGCGCCCGACCCGAGCAGCCAGATCGCCTGCACCATCGGGGGCAACGTGGCCGAAAACGCCGGCGGCGTTCACTGCCTGAAATACGGCCTCACGCTGCACAACGTGATGCGGGTGCGCGGCCTCACGGTACAGGGCGAGCCGGTGAGCTTCGGCTCCGAGGCGCTCGACGTACCGGGGCTGGACCTGCTGCCGCTGGTGGTGGGCAGCGAAGGCATGCTGGCGGTGACGTTGGAAGTGACCGTGAAGCTGGTGCCCAAGCCGCTGCTGGCGCGTTGCATCATGGCCAGCTTCGACGACATCCGCAAGGCCGGCGACGCGGTGGCCGCGATCATCGCCGCCGGCATCATCCCGGCCGGGCTGGAGATGATGGACAAGCCCATGACGGCGGCGGTGGAAGACTACGTGCACGCCGGCTACGACCTGGACGCGGTGGCCATCCTGCTGTGCGAAAGCGACGGCACGCCCGAGGAAGTGGCCGAGGAAATCGACCGCATGCTCGACGTGCTTTCGGGCGCCGGGGCCACGCGTTTGGAAGTGAGCAAGGACGAGGCGCAGCGACTGAAATTCTGGAGCGGGCGCAAGAACGCGTTCCCGGCTTCGGGCCGCATCAGCCCGGACTACATGTGCATGGACAGCACCATCCCGCGCAAGCGGCTGGCCGACATCCTGCTGGCCATTGCCGGCATGGAACAGAAATACGGCCTCAAGTGTTGCAACGTCTTCCACGCCGGTGACGGCAACCTGCACCCGCTGATCCTGTTCGACGCCAACGACCCCGACCAGCTGCACCGCTGCGAACTCTTCGGCGCCGACATCCTGGAAACCAGCGTGGCGCTCGGCGGCACCGTCACCGGCGAGCACGGCGTGGGCGTGGAAAAGCTCAGCAGCATGTGCGTGCAGTTCAGCACCGAGGAACGCGAGCAGTTCTTCGCCGTCAAGCGCGCTTTCGACCCCGGCGAACTGCTCAACCCCGGCAAGGTGATTCCCACGCTGCAGCGCTGCGCCGAATACGGAAAGATGCACGTGAAGGGGGGGCTGCTGCCGTTTCCGGAACTGGAGCGGTTCTGATGGATGCGGCACTGGATCGACTCGTCGAACAGGTGCAGGCGGCGCGCGCCGACAAGACCCCGCTCGACATCCGTGGCGGCGGCACCAAGGCCTTTTTCGGCGGGCCGCCAAATGGCGAGCCGCTGGACGTGGCACCCTTGGCCGGCATCAGCAGCTACGAGCCGAGCGAACTCGTCGTCACCGTGCGCTGCGGCACGCCGCTGGCGGAACTGGAAGCGGCGCTGGCCGAGAAAGGCCAGTGCCTGCCTTTCGAGCCGCCGCGTTTTGCCGCAGGCGGCCACAGCTCCAGAACGGTTCCGCCACTCGGCGGCAATGGCTCCGGAGAGATGCCGCCTCCCGGCGGCACCGTGGGCGGCATGGTCGCCTCTGGGTTGGCCGGCCCGGCGCGCGCGGCGGTGGGTGGCGTGCGCGACTATGTGCTCGGCGCCAAGCTGCTGAACGGCCGCGCCGAGCTGCTGAGCTTCGGCGGCACGGTCATGAAGAACGTGGCCGGCTACGACGTGTCGCGCATGTTGGCTGGGTCGATGGGCATCCTGGGCGTGCTTTGCGAGGTGTCGTTGAAGGTGCTGCCCGTGGCACCCGCAACGCTGACGCTGCGGCTGGAAATGGACGCCGCCACCGCCGTCAAGCGCCTGAACGAATGGGGTGGCCAGCCGCTGCCGCTGAATGCCAGCGCCTGGTGGGAAGGCACGCTGGTCCTGCGGCTGTCGGGCGCCGGAGCGGCAGTGCGTGCGGCGCAGGCCAGGATCGGCGGCGAGGTGGTCGACCCGGTGCTCGCTGCCGCCTTCTGGCAAGGGCTGCGCGACCACCGCGACGAATTCTTCGTCGGTGCGCTGCGCGCCGTGGCAGGCGGCGCCAGCTTGTGGCGGCTTTCGGTGCCGGCGACCACGCCGCCGCTGGCCTTGTCGGGCGAGCAGCTCGTGGAATGGGGCGGCGCGCAACGCTGGATCTGCACCACGGCGCCGGCCGCCACGTTGCGTCACGCCGCTGTGGCCGCGGGCGGACACGCCGTGCTGTTCCGCGCCACCGACAAGAGCGCGGGCGCCTTCGCGCCGCTGACGCCGCCGCTGGACCGCATCCACCGCGAACTGAAGAAGGCCTTCGACCCCGACGGCCTCTTCAACCCCGGCCGCCTGGTGCCGGGGCTGTGAGCCGGCCGCGGGCATGGACGCGCTGAAGGGCTTCACCCTGCTGCTGCTGTGCCAGTCGGCCGGTGAATTGCTGGCGCGCGCGGCGGGGCTGCCCTTGCCCGGGCCGGTGCTGGGGCTCGTGCTGCTGGGCGCGTTGCTGCAGTGGCCGGCAGTGCGCGTGCCTGTGGAGGTGGCGGCGCAGCCGCTGCTGGGCCACCTGTCGCTGCTGTTCGTGCCGGTGGGCGTGGGCGTGATCGGCCACCTGGGGCTGGTCGGCCAGTACGGCGTGCAGATGCTGGTGGCGCTGGTGCTGTCCACCTGGATCGGGCTGCTGGTGGCCGCGTGGGTGTTGCGCGCGCTGCTGCCGCGGGAAAGCGCCGCGCGGCTGGCGCCGTAGGGCCACCACGATGAACGACGTCGTCCAGCTTTGGGTCTACCTGTCCGCTACGCCGCTGTTCGGCCTGACGGCCACGCTGGCGGTCTACGTGGCGGCATCGCTGCTGTACGAACGGCTGGAGCGCGCACCCTGGGCCAACCCGGTGCTGTGGTCGGTGGTGGTCCTGGCGGGGCTGCTGGGCGCCACCGGCATGCCCTACGAAACCTATTTCTCTGGCGCGCAGTTCATCCACTTCCTGCTCGGCCCGGCCGTGGTGGCGCTGGCCTGGCCGCTGTGGCAACGCCGCGCCGAATTGCGGTCGCGCGCCGGTGCCCTGCTGCTGGCGGCGCTGGCCGGCGGGGCCGCCGCCAGCGGCAGTGCGGTGGGTATCGGCTGGGCGCTGGGCCTGCCGCGCGAGGTGATCGCGTCGCTGGCACCGAAGTCGGTGACCGCGCCGGTGGCCATGGGCATCGCCGAGCAACTGGGGGGCATCCCGGCGTTGGCGGCAGTCTTCGCGGTGCTCACCGGCCTGGTGGGCGCCATCACCGCCAAGATGCTGCTGGACGCGGCGCGCATCAAGCCGCCCGCCGTGCGCGGCTTCGCCCTGGGCACCGCCTCGCACGGCGTGGGCGCGGCGCGGGCGCTGCAGGTGCATCCCGAGGCCGGCGCCTATGCGGCGCTGGGCCTGGGTCTGCAGGTGCTGCTGGCCGCGCTGCTGATGCCCTTCATGGCCCGCCTGTTCTGACCCCGACCCCCAACTCCCGACGCAATCCCCACCCGGCCCATGCAAACCAACCTGGCTCCTGAATTCAAGGGCACGCGCGATGGCGAGGAGGCCGAGGCCATTCTGCGCAAATGCGTGCACTGCGGCTTCTGCACCGCCACCTGCCCCACCTACCAACTGCTGGGCGACGAACTCGACAGCCCGCGCGGCCGCATCTACCTGATGAAACAGGTGCTGGAAGGCGCGCCCGTCACGCGCAAGACGCAGCTGCACCTGGACCGCTGCCTGACCTGCCGCAACTGCGAAACCACCTGCCCCAGCGGCGTGGCCTACGGCCACCTGGTGGATATCGGCCGCAAGATCGTCGAGGAACGTGTGCCGCGGCCAGCGGGCGAGAAGGCCGTGCGCTGGCTGCTCAAGGCCGGCCTGACCTCGCCGCTGTTCGGCCCGGCCATGAAGATGGGCCAGATGGTGCGCCCGCTGCTGCCGGCCGCGCTGCAGGCCAAGGTGCCGGCGCCCGGCGGCGCGCGCGCCCACCGCTGGCCGACGCAGCAACACCCGCGCAAGGTGCTCCTGCTGCTGGGCTGCGTGCAGCCGGCCATGATGCCCAACGTCAACAGCGCCACCGCGCGTGTGCTCGACGCCGCCGGCATCCAGACCCTGGTGGCCGACGGCGCCGGCTGCTGCGGCGCGCTGCGCACCCACCTGGGCGACACCGCAGGCGGCCTGGCCGACATGCGGCGCAATATCGACGCCTGGTGGCCGCTGGTCGACGGGCTCACCTCGCAGGGCAAGGTGGAAGCCATCGTCATGAACGCCAGCGGCTGCGGTGTCGCCGTGAAGGAATACGGCCACGCGCTGGCGCACGATCCGGCCTATGCCGACAAGGCGCGCCGCGTCGGCGAGCTCACGAAGGACATCAGCGAACTGCTGCCCGACCTGGTGCCGGCGCTGCAGTCCAAGCTCGGCCGTCCACGGCCCGGCGCGACGAGCGCCATGCGCCTGGCGTTCCACCCCCCGTGCACACTGCAGCATGGGCAGCAGTTGCGCGGCGGCGTGGAAAAGCACCTGGGTGCCCTGGGCTTCGACGTCAGCCTGGCCGCCAGCGAAAGCCACCTGTGCTGCGGCTCGGCCGGCACCTACAGCGTGCTGCAGCCCGAGCTGGCGACGCAATTGCGCGACCGCAAGCTGCAGAACCTGCAGCCATTGCAGGCCGAGGTCATCGTCTCGGCCAACATCGGCTGCATCCAGCACTTGCAGTCGGGCACCGCCACGCCGGTGCGGCACTGGGTGGAGGTGCTCGACGACGCGCTGGCCGACTGAATTTTAAGGAGGCGCACCATGCGCTGGATGCGTTTCACCCACCCCGGCCGGCCCGGGGCTACCCTGGGCCGGATCGAGGGCGACACCGTGCAGGTCTTCGAGGGCGACCCGTTCGATCAGCCCCAACCCACCGGCGAGCAACTGCCGCTTGTCGGCCTGGCCTACGCACCGCCCTGCCGTCCGGGCAAGATCGTCGGCCTGTGGAACAACTTCCGCGCCGCGGCCGACAAGAACGGCTGGGCGCATCCGGCCGAGCCGCTGTATTTCCTGAAGTCGCCCGGCAGCGCCGCGGCGCACGAGCAGGCGATTCCAGCGCCGCCGCCCGAGGTGGGACGGGTGGCCTACGAAGGTGAACTGGGCATCGTCATCGGCCGCACGGCGCGCCGCGTGGCGCGCGAGGAAGCGGCCGGCTGCATCTTCGGCTGCACCTGCGCCAACGACGTGACCGCCATCGAACTGCTGCACCGCGACGCCAGCTTCCCGCAGTGGACACGTGCCAAGAGCTTCGACGGCTTCGCCGCCTTCGGCCCCTGGATCGACACCGCTTTCGACCCCGCCGGCGCCACGCTGCGCACCCTGGTGGCGGGGCGCGAACGCCAGAGCTACGCGCTGGCCGACATGTTCTTCGCGCCGGCCGATCTGGTGTGGCGGCTGTCGCAGGACATGACGCTGGAGCCCGGCGACCTGATCCTGTGCGGCACCTCGCTGGGCGTGCTGCCCATGAAGCCCGGCACCACGGTGGAAGTGGTGATCGAAGGCCTGGGCACGCTGCGCAACGTCTACGGCTGAAGAGCGGCTGCTGCGGTTACTTCTTGCCGATGCCGTGGGCGTTGTCCAGCGCGGTGCGCAGGATGCGCGCCCAGGACGACGCGATGTCCTGCACTTCGCCGCGGTTGACCACGCTGTTGGACAGCTGGTACATCTGGTTGTCGCGCGCTTCGCGCTTGTCGATCACGCGCGCCAGCAACTGGCCGGACTCGGAGTCGAACAATTCGGCGAAGAGCGTCATCTGGCCGGCCGATACCGTATAGGTGCGCGACATGCCCCGGCTCTGTGTGTCTGGCGCGTTGACGTAGAGGTCGACGATATTCACCCGTACGCGCAGCACGTCGGGGCCGGATTCGCTCACCACCTTGTAGCTGCTCTTGTTCTGCAGCTCACCCACGAACTCTTCCTGCACGGCCGCTGCGACGCCGCTGCGGATGTTCTCGCGTTCTTCCTTGCCGAGCTTGATCCGGCTGCCGGTGCGGGTGGGGTCCCACTGCTTGTGGAAGGCGACCTGCACCGGTTCGATCTGCACGCGGGTGTAGTCGGCCAGCGTGGCACCGGGCCGCGCGTAGGCGAACTGGATGCCCTTGACCGTGACCTTCTGCAGCCCGTCGTGGCTCATGGCCTCGTCGATCTCGGACGGCTTGGCTGCGAAGGCGCCCGACGCAACGAGCGCCGATGCCAGCAGGGTGAACAAACCCAGTCGTCGAATGACGTTCATGATGCGCGCTCCATGTGCCGGGTGGCGAGTGCGGAATGCCGAGTGGCAGTGGCAACGCTGCCCCGATCGATGATGCGACAATTTGCGCCGCTGCGCCAAACCGGGGTCAACGTGCCCGAAGCGCTGCGCGTTCCCTTCACCAGGCCTTTCGCATTGCCCACCTGCCGGTTCAGCGTGCAGGCCGTCGGCAGTACGGGCGGTCTGCACTCTCGGCGACCCAACGGTCGCCCATTCACCCCCCCCCATCGAGAACTGCATGAACAAGACAAACCTGATCCTCGGCGCGGCGCTGCTCGGCGCCGCCTGCCTGCCGGCCCTGGCACAGCAGAAGCCCGCCGCCACGGCCGCCACCATGGCCGCATCGGCTCCCGGCACGGGCACCATCGTGACCGAGGTGATGATCTCGGCCCGTGTCGAGAGCATCGACAAGGCGCAGCGCCAGCTCACGCTGAAGGGCCCCGAGGGCAATGTGCAGACGGTGACGGCGGGTCCTGACGTGCGCAACTTCGACCAGATCAAGGTCGGTGACATGGTGGTGGCGCGCTACATGGAAGCGCTGACGCTGACGCTGAAGAAGGACGGCAAGGAACTGCGCAGCAATGTCGAGAAGACCGATGCCGCCCGCTCGGCCGCCGGCGACAAGCCCGCGGGCATCGTGGGCCGCCAGGTCGAGGTCACGGCCGACGTCATTGCAGCGGATGCCAAGACCCAGACGCTCACGCTCAAGGGCCCGAAGCAGACCGTCAAGCTGAAGGTGCCCGATCCCAAGCAGTTCGCGCTGGTGAAGGTGGGCGACCAGATCCAGGCTACCTACACCGAAGCAATGGCGCTGTCGGTCGAGACCGCTGCGCCGGCCAAGAAGTAATCAGCTTCACCCCTGGGCCCCGCAGGGGCGGGGGGATGGATATGACACCGTGGCCGCGGCCTTTGCCGGCGGCCACGGCCGTTTTCAGGGCGCCACTTCCTTCCAGCCGGCGCTTGGGTTGAAGCTCGTCAGCGCGGCGCCGGTCTTGGCGCTGTTCGGTCCCAGGTCCTTCTCGTAGACCTTGCCGTTGTGGTTGACGATGAAGCTCATCACGCCGCTGCGGCCGTAGTCGGCGGGGTAGGCCACCATCGCGAAGCCGGCGATCATGCGGCCATTGATAAGGTAGCTGTAGGCGCCGCCCGGGGCGCTTTGGCCCTGGCGCGTCAGGATCTTGAAGCGGTAGCCACGGTAGGGGTCGCCCGCCTCGTGGCCCTGGAAGTAAGCAGCGCTTTCAGCCACCAGCGGGCCGAACGGGCTAAGCTCCTCGCCCTTGGCCGCGTCGGCTTTCCAATGCAACCCGTCCTGCCGGGTGGGAGTGCTGCGCAGCTTCTGCGCGTATTCGCGCACGCCGTCGCCGTTGCGGTCGCGCGAGGCATAGACCCGCTGCGCGTCGACATAGGCACGCAGCACGTAGATGGCGTTGCGCTCGTTGCCGCCGACGATGCGGTTGATGAGCTCGTCCTCGCCTTCCTCGCTGGCGAAGCGCCAGCGGTCGCCCGTGCGCACCAGGGGAATGGGCACCGGCCAGGCCTTGTCGCCGATCACCAGCACGCGGCGGTCGGGGCTGGGCTCCCGAAACACGCGCAAGGTCTGCATCGCCGCAAGGATCTTCGCCCGCGTGGCGCTGGAAGCTGCGCGGTCGGACTGCGTGACGAGGTTGCGATGCTCCTCGCCGAAGATGGCGACCATGGCTGGGTCGCTGTCGGCCTTTAGAGCGACCATCAGCGCGTCGGCCGCTGCCTCGGGCGTGGCATAGGTCTGCTGTGCGGCGGCGAGTGCGGCAAAGGGGACGGCCAGCGTCAGAGCAAGAAGCAGCGCGAATCGGCGCAGGGACGAGGGCCAGTGGCGGAACGTGTTCATGGGCTGTGCCTTGGATGCGATGGAAGGGGTTGGGGTCATGTTGAATCTCCCCCTGTCAGCGCCGGCGTCCGCCGCCACCGCCACCGCCGGCGCGTGCACCGCCACCGCTGCTGCGCGCCCCTGCGCTGGGCGAAGGCCGGCTGGCGCCGCCGCCAGACATCGAATTGCGGCTGGAAGCGCCGCGCGAACTGTCCATGCCCGTCTGGCGGCCCGAGTCATAGCCGCCGAAGGCGCCGCCGCCCG
Organism: Burkholderiales bacterium; assembly: GCA_011391855.1. Lineage (GTDB taxonomy): Bacteria > Pseudomonadota > Gammaproteobacteria > Burkholderiales > Burkholderiaceae_C > Rubrivivax. The sequence continues at coordinate 30,844 of JAABPT010000113.1, read as the reverse complement.
ACGGGCTGGCCCGGTTGGCGGCGCTGGCACCACCCGCCCTGTCACCGCCGCCCCCGATGCCCGACGGCTGTGTGGATGGGCGCGTCGCTCCGCCGCCAGCGGGCTGGGTTGACGGCCGCTGCGCTCCACCGCCGCCAGCCATCGGCGTCGACGGCCGCGCGCCTGCGCCGCCGGCCTGTGCGCCGCCGCCCGGTCGTGAGTCGCCGGGCCGCGCTGACGCGTGCGTCTTGCCCACGGAACTGCTTACCTGCCCGGGCTGCTTGTTCGACTTCCACTGATTGGAGCCGCCACCGCCCTGGCTGGGCCTGTCACCGCGATTGCCGCTGCCGATGTTGATGTCGCCGGTGTTGATATTGGTATTGCGGTTGATATTGATATTGCTGTTGCCGCCGTAATGCGTGGCGTAGTGGCCGCCGTTCCAGGCCGCGCCGATGGCCGCGCCCCAGATCAGCCCGGTGGCGAAGGCGGCGCCCGGCGGGTAGGGGTAGTAGTAGACGGGGTAGGGTGTCGGGTAGTAGCCCCAGCCCGCATAACCCACGGTGACCACGGTCGTCGGGTTGTACTGCGGTACGTAGATCACCTCGGGATTGGCCTGCACGATGGTGATGACTTCCTTCTCCACCTGCACGACCTGTTTGTCGTCGGTCTTCAGGTTGCCCGCGGCCTGCGTCTTGCGGCGGAAGGCCTGCACGGCTTCCAGCACGGCGCCCGAATCGGCCACCACGGCCTCGCCCAGCGCGCTGGTCCAGTCCAGGTCGTCGCTCATCATCTTCACGACGTCGGGGTAGTTGAGCAGCGACTTGACGGCGTCGTCCCACTTCTCGTCGATGGGCGCCTTGGGGTCGGCCTTGCGCTTCTGCAGGTAACGATCGGCCTGCACGATCTGCAGCGGATTCGTCGACGAAGGCAGGATGATGCCGATCAGGTCGTCCGGGTACAGCGCGATGCGGCCGACCAGGGTTTCGAGTTCTTCCGCCGCCGGCGCGGCGGCAACGGCCACGGGGGCGGCAGGCGCCTGTGCACCCACGGGTGACGTGCACACGGCCGCCAACAGGCTCAGCGCGAAGGTCAAGTTGCGACCGCGATGGCCGCGGTCGGGACGCCCTGGGGCGGCTTGAGGTTTCGTCATGGACGCTCCACTGGAGACTATCGAGGCCGGACTGCACACAGAAAACGCATCATCCTACCGCGCAGGCTCTGGTCCGGCAGCGCCCAAGAAACACGCCCGCGAAACACGCCCGACCGCGGCGCGTTCAGAACCCTTCTTCCACCAGTTCCGCCGCGCGCAGCACGGCGCGGTTCTTGGCCTCGGTTTCCTGCCATTCCGCACCCGGGTCGGAGTCGGCCACGATGCCGGCGCCGGCCTGCACGTACAGCGTCTGGTCCTTGACGACGCCGGTGCGGATGGCAATGGCCACGTCCATGTCGCCGGCAAAACTGAGGTAGCCGCAGGCGCCGCCGTAGATGCCGCGCTCGGTGGGTTCGAGCTCGTCGATGATCTCCATGGCGCGGATCTTGGGCGCGCCGCTCAGCGTGCCGGCCGGGAAGCTGGCGCGCAGCACGTCCAGCGCGCTCAAGCCCGGCTTGAGCCGCCCTTCCACGTTGCTCACGATATGCATCACGTGCGAATAGCGCTCGATGCCGAAGGCCTCGGTGACCTTCACGCTGCCGGTCTCGGCGATGCGGCCGATATCGTTGCGCGCCAGGTCGATCAGCATCACGTGCTCGGCGCGCTCCTTGGGGTCGGCCAGCAGTTCGGCTTCGAGCTGCTTGTCCTGGTCGGGCGTGGCGCCGCGCGGGCGCGTGCCGGCGATCGGGCGCAGCGCCACGGTCTGGCCGCCGTCGGGGGTGCGCTCCTGGCGCACCAGGATCTCGGGGCTGGCGCCCACGATCTGAAAAACCCCCATGTCGTAGTAATACATGTACGGGCTGGGGTTCAGCGACCGCAGCGCGCGGTACAGCGACAGCGGGCTTTCCGTATAGCGCTTCCTCAGCCGCTGCCCCAGCACCACCTGCATGCAGTCGCCGGCGGCGATGTATTCCTTGGCGCGCAGCACGGCGGTTTCGAATTCGGCGCGCGTCATCTCGCGTTCCACCGCATAGCCCGGGCCGCGCCGCACCTGGGGTGCACTCACGCTGTAGCGCAGCTTGTCGGTGAGTTCGGCCAGGCGCCGCTTGCCACGGTGGTAAGCCTCGGGCTGGCCCGGGTCGGCGTAGACGATGAGGTACAGCCGCCCCGAGAGGTTGTCGATGACCGCCAGCTCCTCGGTCTGCAGCAGCTGGATGTCGGGTGTGCCGATGCCGCCGGGTTTCTTCGCGCCAGCCAGCCGGGGTTCGATATGGCGCACCGTCTCGTAGCCGAAATAGCCCGCCAGACCGCCGCAGAAACGCGGCAGGCCGGGCCGCAGCGCGACCTTGAAGCGCGCCTGGTAGGCCGCGATGAAGTCGAGCGGGTTGCCTTCCACACGTTCGACCACCTGGCCGTCGGTGACGATCTCGCTGGCATTTCCGGTGGCGCGCAGCAGCGTGCGCGCCGGCAGGCCGATGAAGGAGTAGCGGCCGAAGCGCTCGCCGCCCACCACCGATTCGAGCAGGAAGCTGTGGCTGCTGCCGCCGGCCAGCTTCAGGTACAGCGACAGCGGTGTCTCGAGGTCGGCGAAGGCCTCGGCAATGAGCGGGATGCGGTTGTAGCCCGAAGCGGCCAGGCTCTGGAATTCGAGTTCGGTGATCACTGGGGTGCCCTCTGCAGCCCCGGGCTGCGGGGCCGCGTCACGTTCGACGGTGGGCGCGGGCCAGATCGGCCGCACCCGCTGGAGCCCGACCGCTGCCGGTCAGGCGCAGGGGTCAGGCGAAGGAAAGCGTCGAGCGGCGCCAGGGCCAGGCTCCCCGGTCGCGGGAACCTGCCGTGGGGCGTGTGGGGGTGGCGTGGACCATGCACATGGCGGCGGCAGTCTAACCGAGCGACACCGCCAACAGGTCCGCGAGCTGGTCGATGCGGTCGATCACTGCGTCGGGCCGGGCGCTGGCCGCCGGCTCGCCATGGTTGTAGCCGTAGCTCACCAGCACCACCGGGCAGCCGGCGGCGCGTGCGGCCTCGGCGTCGTTGCGCGAATCGCCCACCATCAGCGTGCGCGCCGGCTCGCTGCCCAGCGCCTTGCAGGCCTGCAGCAGCGGCAGCGGGTCGGGCTTCTTGCGCGCGAAGGCGTCACCGCCGAAGGCATGCTCGAAATAGACGTCCAGCCCCTTCAGCGCCAGCAGCGGGCGCGCGAAGGCGTTGGGCTTGTTGGTCAGGCAGGCCAGCCGCAGGCCGCGCGCGCGCAGCACTTTCAGGCCTTCCACCACGCCGGGGAAGACGGCCGAGAACTGGCCGTTGATGGCCAGGTAGTGGTGCTGGTAGCGCGCCCAGGCCTGCTCGTACAGATCGGCCGGCGCGCCCACCTGTTCCAGCGTGCGCGTGAGCAGATATTCGCTGCCCTTGCCCACCGTGCGCGAGATGAAGTCACGGCCCACCGGCGGCCAGCCCAGGTCGGCCAGCGCCAGCCGCAGCGCCACCTCGAAGTCGCCCACGGTGTCGACCATGGTGCCGTCGAGGTCGACGATGGCGGCCTGGAAATTGATTTGTTGCAGGATCGGCATGCGCCGGGATTGTGCCGGCCGCCCGCAACCTGCGTCGGCGCAGGGCCGCAGCAGCAGCGGCGGCGTGGCGGCGCTGCCGTCAGCCGATGCTTTCCACCTGCCGGCTTTGCTGGTAGGCGCTGCCGAAGCGGTTGGCCAGGAAGTCGGGCAACGCCACCTGCTCCTGGCGCACGAAGCCGCGCTGCGGCAGCTTGCCTTCGCGGAACAGGTCCAGCGCGGCGCAGATGCCGGCGGCGGTGGTGATCTGGATCGCCGACAGCGGGTGGTTCTCGCTGCGGTCGGCGAAGATCTTGCGCGCGAAGACCTCCTGCACCAGCGAGCCATCACGCATGCCGCTGACCGTGACGAAGACCAGCACCACGTCCTGCATGGTGCTGGGGATGCTCTTGCGCATGATCTCCTTCAGCGTCTCGGTGTCCTGGTTGAGTTGCAGCTCTTCCAGCAGCATCTTCATCAGGTCGCGGTGGCCGGGGTAGCGCACGCTCTTGTAGTCCAGCGTCTGCACGCGGCCGGCCAGCGTTTCGCACAGCGTGCCCAGGCCACCGCTGGTGTTGAAGGCCTCGTATTCGGTGCCGTCCAGGCTGAAGTGCTCCATGCCTTCCAGCGGCAGCACCTCGATATTGCGGCCGCCGCGGATGGCCTCGCAGGGGTGGCAGTACTCGTTGATGAGGCCGTCCACGCTCCAGGTCAGGTTGTATTTGAGCGAATTGGTGGGGAAGGCCGGCAGCGCGCCGACGCGCATCTTCACTTCCTGCAGGCTGTCGAAGCCCTGCGCCAGGTGGTGCGCGACGATGCCGATGAATCCCGGTGCCAGGCCACATTGCGGCATGAAGACCGTGCCCGCGCCCTCGGCCAGTGCTTTGATGGCGCGCGTGGCGGCCACGTCCTCGGTGAGGTCGAAATAGTGGCAGCCCGCCTCGCGCGCCTGCGTGGCGGCCAGCGTGGCCAGGTGGTAGGGCAAGGCGTTGAGCACGGCGTCCTGGCCGCGCAGCACCTTGAGCAATTCGGCGGCGTCGGCGGTTTCGGCCTGGCGCGTCCGCACGGGTTCGCCGGCCAGCTTGGCCAGCGCGGCGGCGCTGCGGTCGACCACGGTCACGTCGAAGTCGCCGCTGTGGCCCAGCAGCCGGGCGATGGTCTGGCCGATGTGGCCGGCGCCGAGCAAGGTGATGCGCATGGAAGTGTCTCCCGACAGGTGTTGAACTGACGGGAAGTCTAGGGACGGGCCACGACGAAAGAAAGCACGCTTTCGTCGAAACAATCAAGCCGATCGACGTTTCGTCGACTCAAACGGGCGAAACGGCGTCGCCCGGCGTCAACCGACCTTGCGCTCGGCCTTGAGCCTGCGGCCTTCGGCGCGCTTGGCGCGCGTGATGTCGCGCCGGTAGGCGGCCTCGGCCTCCTGGCGCATCTGCATGGCCCGCACCAGCGCGGCTTCGTACTTCTGCAGCGTGTAGGTGTTCTCGGTGCCGATGTACACGGTGCGCCGGCGCGGCTTGTCGCCAAAGCGCGGGATCAGCACCGACAGGCTGGCGTCCTTGACCTTGGCGCCGCGGCGCTGGCGCACGATGGGGCCCGAGATGCCCGGCGGCAGGTCGCTGGTCTTGTTCTGGCTGGGCCCGTGTTGCAGCGTGGTGGGCGCCTGAAGCGTGGCGATGCGCCTGAGCAATTCCTTGGTGGCTTTGTCCAGTGCGACGGCCGCCCCGCTGCCGTCGCTGCTGTGGTCGGAGAACATCTTGGTGCCGCCGTAGCGCAGTTGCCAGCCGTGCGTGGCGCGGTGGTCGATGCGCTGGATGCCTTGCGGCACCTTGAAGGTTTCGCCACTGAAAAGAACGACGTGTCTGAATTTCATGTCCGTGCGAGCCGAGCTCGATTCATGGACTCCCCGTGCCTTGCCTTGTTTGTTGTACCTCGTGCGGCAGCCGCGGCGCAGCGGCTGTCGACAGGGACTTTAGCCGCATCGGCCGGCGGCCGCGATGCCCAGCGCCGCCGCCCGCCCCCAGCGGGCTACCCGTACGGCTGCCACGACAATAGGTGGCTGAATACGACCCGCCCGCATGACCCTGGACCCCCTCGACCGCCGCCTGCTCGCCCTGCTGCAGGCCAACGCCCGCGCCAGCACGGCCGCGCTGGCGCGCCAGCTCGGCGTGGCGCGCACCACCGTGCTGGCCCGGCTGGCGCGACTGGAACGCAGCGGCGTGATCGTGGGCTACACGGTGCGGCTGGGGCAGGAAGAAGCCGACCGCGGCGTGGAGGCTTTCGTGGGCATCAGCACCGAGCCGAAGTCGGCGCGCGACGTGACGCAGCGCCTGGCCACTTTTCCCGAACTGCGCCAGCTCTGCAGCGTGAGCGGCGAATTCGACTACATGGCGCTGCTGCGCGCCGAAAGTACCGCGCGGCTGGACGCGCTGCTCGACGAGATCGGTGCCATCGAAGGCGTGCGCAAGACCACTACTTCGGTGCTGCTGGCGCGGCGCATCGACCGCACCTCGCCTTGAACCCTTGACCCCCTGACCCCATGTCCCAGCCCGACAGCTTCGACACCCTGCCGCTGGCCCCCGCCGTGCTGGCCAACCTGCAGCAGCTGGGTTATGCGCGCATGACGCCGATCCAGGCCGCGGCGCTGCCGCTGGCGCTGGCCGGGCACGACCTCATTGCGCAGGCCAAGACCGGCAGCGGCAAGACGGCGGCCTTTGCGCTGGCGTTGCTGCAAAAGCTGGAGGCGCGACGCTTCGACGTGCAGGCCCTGGTGCTGTGCCCCACGCGCGAACTGGCCGAGCAGGTGACGCAGGAGATCCGCCGCCTGGCGCGCGCCGAGGACAACGTGAAGGTGCTCACGCTCACCGGCGGCACCCCGATCAAGCCGCAGGCCGACAGCCTGGCGCATGGCGCGCATGTGGTGGTGGGCACGCCCGGCCGCATCATCGACCACCTGGAGCGCGGCGGCCTGCAACTCGGCGCGCTGCGCACGCTGGTGCTCGACGAAGCCGACCGCATGCTCGACATGGGCTTCATGGACGACATTGCCGCCATCGCCAGCCGGGCACCGAAGTCGCGCCAGACGCTGCTCTTTTCGGCCACCTACCCCGAAGGCATCCAGAACCTGGCGAAGAAATTCCTGCGCGAACCGAAAGAGGTCACGCTGGCGCAGCGCCCTGGCGCCGGCCAGATCCGCCAGCGTTTCTACGAGGTCAAGGAAGAAGAACGCCTGCACGCCGTGGGCCTGCTGCTGGACCATTTCCGCCCCGTCAGCACGCTGGCCTTCTGCAATACCAAGCAGCAATGCCGCGACCTGGTGGACGTGCTGCAGGCGCAGGGTCTCAGCGCGTTGGCGCTGCACGGCGACCTGGAGCAGCGCGACCGCGACCAGGTGCTGGTGCGCTTTGCCAACCGCAGCTGCTCGGTGCTGGTGGCCACCGACGTGGCGGCGCGCGGCCTGGACATCGCGCAACTCGAAGCGGTGATCAATGTCGACATCACGCCCGACATGGAAGTGCACACGCACCGCATCGGCCGCACCGGCCGCGGCGAGGAAGCCGGCTGGGCCTTCAGCCTGGCCAGCGTCGACGAGATGGGCCGCGTCGGCCGCATCGACGCCATGCAGGGCCGCGAAAGCGAGTGGCATCCCTTGAGCGAACTCGTGCCGGCCGGCGGTGCGCCGCTGTTGCCGCCGATGGTGACGTTGCAGATCCTGGGCGGGCGCAAGGAAAAGATCCGCGCCGGCGACGTGCTGGGCGCGCTGACCAAGGATGCCGGGCTGCCGGCCGACCAGGTGGGCAAGATCAATGTCAACGAGTTCTCCACCTACGTGGCGGTGGCGCGTGCAGCGGCGCACAAGGCGCTGGCGGCGCTGAACGACCGCCCGGTGAAGGGCAAGCGGGTGAAGGCGCGGTTGCTGGCGTAGCGGGGCGGCCATACGCCTCGGGGCGCGTGGGCGGATTCGCTGCCTAGAATCACCCGAATGGCCCGCCCCCAATTCACCTGCGACGTGCGCGTGCAGTACCTGCCCGAGCAGTCCAACCCGCCCGACGGGCCCTATGCCTTCGCCTACACGGTGACGATCCGCAATACCGGCGACATCACGGCGCAGCTGGTGGCACGGCACTGGATCATCACCGACGCCGAAGGCAATGGCGAAGAGGTGCGTGGCCTGGCCGTGGTAGGCCAGCAGCCGTTGCTCAAGCCCGGCGAGCAGTTCGAATACACCAGCTGGACGCGCATCGGCACGCCGCACGGGCAGATGCGCGGCACCTTTTTCTGCATCACCGAGGAAGCGCAGCCTTTCGACGCCGCGGTGCCCGAATTCGAACTCGTCTTCCCCGGCTTGTTGCACTAGCTTCATGTCTTCTGCCTGGGACCTGACCGCGCTCGTCAACGCGGCCAACGCCAAGGCCGGTCAGGCCGACCGCAACCTGTGGCTGATACGGCTCATGGAGTGGCTGCGCCATGCGCCGCGCAATGCCGTCGCCACCGTCACCGAGGAAGCCCGCACGCCGCTGCCGGTGCTGCGGCTGCGCCACCTGCTGAACCAGCTGGACAAGAACGAAGTCGCGCGCACGGCGGTGCAGGGCATGATGCATTCGTTCAGGCGCGACATCGACGCGGCAGCGCTGTACGCCGACTTCGGCTTCGGTTCGCGCATGTCGCTGGCCGGCGAACTGTTGACCCGGGTACAGGCGCGCGTGCTGCCGGCCACGCCCGACACGCGGGACCTGGCCGCGTTGTTCCGGCTGATGTTCGAACCCGCGGACGCGGACTGGATCGAGGTCATCGATGCGCCCACGCTGCATCGCGCCGCGGCGGTGCTGGCCCCGGCCGCGGAGGACTGGCGCCGCACGCTGCTGGACGCCATCACGATCCTGGTCAGTGCCGTGCACGCCTCGGGTTATTCGCCGGCGCTGCGCCAGCGCATGGACGCCGCCACGGTGCAGGACGAGCCCTTCCGCCAGCTCACGGTGGCAGCCGGCGCGCTGCGCGCCGCGGTGCTGGACGGGCGCGAGGCCGCGGCGCTGCAGGAGGCCGCCTACCTGCGCGCCTTGCTCGACGCCTGCCGGCGCGCGGCCGGCAGCATCACGGAGCACCTGGAACAGTTCGGCGTCTCGGTGGATATCGTGTACGACCTGGACCAGATCAAAGGCCGCGCCAGGCGCATCGAACAACTGCTGGAATGCGTGCTGGCGCCCGACCCGGCGACACAGGTGCAGCGCCTGTTCGCCGCCCTCGCACGCCAGATCGCCGAAGTGCGCGGCGTGCGCCGCCTGCTCGCGCAGCACTACTCGCTGCTGGCGCGCCAGGTCACCGAGCGCAGCGCCGAAACCGGCGAGCACTACATCACGCGAACGCGCGGCGAATACCGCGACATGCTGCGCCGTGCCGCCGGTGGGGGCGCGGTCCTCGCCGGCACCACTTTCGTCAAGTTCGCCATCGCGGCCATTGGCCTTTCGGCCTTCTGGGGCGGCTTCTGGGCGGGGGCGAACTATGCCGCGAGCTTCGTCGTCGTCATGCTGCTGCACTGGACGGTGGCCACCAAGCAGCCGGCGATGACGGCGCCGGCGTTGGCGGCTTCGCTGCCGGCGGCCGGCGGCAGCGCCAGCGAGGAACAGATCGAGACCTTCGTCGACCGCGTGGCGCAGCTGATTCGGTCGCAGGCCGCCGGCATCGTGGGCAACGTGGCGCTGTGTGCACCGCTGGTGCTGGCGGCGCAGTGGCTGGCCCGCGCCGCCTTCGGCGCGCCGCTGGTCGGCGCCGAAGACGCCCACTACGTCTTGCACAGCCTCACGCTGCTGGGCCCCACGGTGCTGTTTGCCGCCTTCACCGGGGTGCTGCTGTTCGCCAGTTCGCTGATTGCAGGCTGGGCCGAGAACTGGTTCGTGCTGCACCGGCTGGACAGCGCCATTGCCTGGAACCCGCGCATCGTCGCCACGCTGGGGGCGGCGCGGGCGCGGCGCTGGTCGAGCTGGTCGCGCGCCAATGTCTCGGGACTGGCGGCCAATGTTTCGCTGGGCATGATGCTGGGCCTGGCACCGGCGCTGGTGGACTTCCTGGGCCCGCCGCTGGAGGTGCGGCATGTCACGCTGTCCAGCGGGCAGCTCGGCGCGGCGCTCGGGGCCCTGGGTTGGTCGCTGCTGGCCGAGTCCGTCTTCTGGTGGTGTGTGGCCGGCATCGCGGCCACCGGTGTGCTGAACGTGACGGTGAGCTTCTGGCTGGCCTTCAAGGTGGCACTCAGCTCGCGCGGCGTGCGCGTGAAGGATCGCGGTCGCATCGCCGCGGCGCTGCGGCGCCGGCTGATCACTCGCCCGCTGTCTTTCGTGTGGCCGCCGCGCGACTGAACTGCTGAACCGATCGCGCGATTCAGCGCGGGTCGTCCGGCGGCTCGCCGTCCTTGCGGCGGCCGGAGAACATCGTCCACCAGACGATGAAGACCAGCAGCCCCAGCGCCGCCAGCGCCTCCAGGATCAGCAGCCACATCGCCGGTCTCCTTTCGCCACGGGCTGGTGCCGGCACTCAGGATGCAGCCACGACGCGGGCGCCGCCCTGCGCCTTGGCTTCTTGCAGCGCGCGCTCGGCGCGTTCCAGCGTCTGCGCCACCGACTCGCCGGCGTGGTGTTCGCTCACGCCCGCCGACAGCGTGACCGCCACGGTGGCGCTGCCGTGCGCGACGCGCAGTGCCGACAAGCGCTCGTGCACGCGCTCCAGCCCGCCGCGCGCCAGCGCCGCATGGGTGTCGGACATGAGCAGCAGGAAGACGCCGCCGCCCCAGCGCGAGAGCACGTCGGAGACGCGCACCTGGCGCAGCGCCTCCTGCGAGAGGGCGCGTAGCACGGCGTCGCCGCAGCCGTATCCATGCGCTTCGTTCACCGACTTGAGGCGGTCGATGTCCAGCAGCGACAGGCAGAAACTCTGGCCCGAACGCGTGCAGCGCTGGTGTTCCTGCGCCACCAGCGCTTGCATGTGGCGGTGGTTGGGCAGGCCGGTGAGTTCGTCGCGCGTGGTCTGCTCGCGCAGCCGCGCCAGCGCCTGCGCCAGCTCGGCGCGCTGCATCCGCGCCCGATGGCGCAGCCGCGAAAGGCGTCCGGCCAGCACCGAGACGCCGGGCATCATGGTTGCCACGAGCAGGAAATGCCCCAGTTCGATGGCGGGCGGATAGGCCTGCGGGTCGGTGCTCGCCTTGAAGGCCATCACGGCGCCGAACAGGGCCACGGCGTAGACGCTCACCCAGCGCATCTGCCGCGGTGAGGCCACGAACAAGCCGAACACCAGGATCACCATGACCACGGGAAAGACGGCACCGCGCCCGGCGCCCAGCAGGGCATAGGCCAGCGCGCCGCTGGTCAGTGCGAACAACATCTGCGGCATCGTCAGCGACGGGTCCGCCCGGCGCCGTGCCCAGCCGCCGCGGATGAGTGCATAGAACACCACCATGCCCGCAAGGGTGACCGCCGACCAGGCCAGCACGGCAGCCAGGGGTGCCACGCCGATCCAGGCGAAATAGTTCATCGCCACCACGGCCGCCGCGAGCAGCAGCATGGCCAGGCCGGCCTGTGCCAGCCGCGCCCGCTGCAGGGGTTCGGTGCTCAGCAGCGCGTCGGCCAGACGCTGCAACAAGGTGGTCTTCAAGGACACCGAGGGTAGCACCGCGGCGGCGGCCGCTCAGTGGCAGTCCAGTGGCTGTTCAGTGGCCGTGGCCGGGCGGTCCCAGGTGGCCCAGCGGCAGCGCGGCGCCGGCCTTGACTTCGCCCAGCGAGAAACTGGTGTGCAAGTCCTTCACGTTGGGCAGCTTGAACAGCGTGCTCATCGACCAGCGCGAAAAGGCGTCCAGGTCGGTGGCCACCACGTGCAGTTCGAAGGTGCCGGCGCCACTGATGTAGTGGCAGGCCACGACCTCGGGCAGCGCACGGATAGCGTCCTCCAGCGCGCGCGTGGCCTCGGCGTTGTTGCGCTCGGCGTCCACGCGCACGAAGGCCAGCACGCCCAGGCCGATCTTGCGGCGGTCGATCTCGGCCCGGTAGCCGGTGATGTAGCCCTGTTCCTCGAGCCACTTTACGCGCCGCCAAGTGGGCGCCGCCGACAGGCCGATGCGTGCCGCGAGTTCGGCGTTGGACAGCCGGGCGTCGGCCTGCAGCGCGTGCAGGATGGCCACGTCGTAGCGGTCCAGCGTCGCGCCGCGGGCTTCGGCGGTGGTGGCCGCGGCCACGGTGGTTTTCCCCAATTCCGATCTTCTGAGCGCCATTCTTCTGATCCAGGGTTGATTCGAGCAAGAAGCTTGCGCCGAGCATGCCTGAGCGGGCATCGAAAGAAAAGACATATGGCGTGTGTTTGCCTACACTGCCGCGCTGCCCGGGGCCATTCCGCCCACGCCCGGGCTTCCCAGGAGTCGCCGCCATGAATGCACCGCTGCCCGAGTCCGTCCGCAAGGCGCTCGAATCCGTGACGCTGGACGACAAATACACGCTGGCCGCGGGCCGCGCTTTCATGAGCGGCGTGCAGGCCCTGGTGCGTCTGCCCATGCTGCAGCGCCAGCGTGACCTGAGCGCGGGGCTGAATACCGCCGGCTTCATCAGCGGCTACCGCGGCAGCCCGCTCGGCGGCTACGACCAGGCGTTGTGGGCGGCCAAGAAACATCTGGCGGCGCAGCACATCGTGTTCCAGCCCGGCGTGAACGAGGAACTCGCCGCCACCGCGGTGTGGGGCACGCAGCAGTTGGCGCTGTACCCCAAAGAGGCGAAATACGACGGCGTGTTCGGCATCTGGTACGGCAAGGGCCCGGGGGTGGACCGCTGCAGCGACGTCTTCAAGCACGCCAACATGGCCGGCACCTCGCGCCACGGCGGCGTGATCGCGATCGCCGGCGACGACCACGTTTCCAAGAGCAGCACCGCGCCGCACCAGAGCGACCACATCTTCAAGGCCTGCGGGCTGCCGGTGTTCTTTCCGGCGGGGGTGCAGGACATCCTGGACATGGGCCTGCACGCCATCGCCATGAGCCGCTTTTCCGGCGTGTGGAGCGGCATGAAGACGATCCAGGAGGTCGTGGAATCCTCGTCTTCGGTGGTGGTGGACCCCGAGCGCGTGAGGATCATCGTGCCCGACGATTTCGCCATGCCGCCGGGCGGCCTGCATATCCGCTGGCCCGACCAGCCGCTGGAGCAGGAAGCGCGGCTGATGGACTACAAGTGGTACGCCGCGCTGGCCTATGTGCGCGCCAACAAACTGAACCACAACGTGATCGCGACGGCGAACGACCGCTACGGCATCATCGCCAGCGGCAAGGCCTACAACGACACGCGCCAAGCGCTCAACGACCTGGGCCTGGACGACGACACCTGCCGCCGGCTCGGCGTGCGACTGCACAAGGTCAATGTGGTGTGGCCGCTGGAAGCCACCATCACGCGCGACTTCGCTTCAGGGTTGCAGGAGATCCTGGTGGTGGAGGAAAAGCGCCAGGTCATCGAATACCAGCTCAAGGAAGAGCTCTACAACTGGCGCCCCGACGTGCGCCCGCATGTGCTGGGCAAGTTCGACGACGAGGCCGGCAACGCCAGCGGCGGCGAATGGAGCATGCCCAATCCGAGCGAGAACTGGCTGCTGCGCGCCAAGGCCGACCTCACGCCGGCCATCATCGCCAAGGCCATTGCCAAGCGGCTGAAGAAACTGGGCGTGGACCGCGATATCGCCGCACGCATGGACGAGCGCATCGCCGTCATCGAAGCGCGCGAACGGCAACTTGCCGAACTGAAGACCAACACCGGCGAGCGCGCGCCCTGGTTCTGCAGCGGCTGCCCGCACAACACCAGCACGCGCGTGCCGGAAGGTTCACGCGCCATGGCCGGCATCGGCTGCCACTACATGGCGGTGTGGATGGACCGCAGCACCAGCACCTTCACGCAGATGGGCGGCGAAGGCGTGCCCTGGGTCGGCCAGGCGCCATTCACCAACGAAAAGCACATCTTCGCCAACCTGGGCGACGGCACCTATTTCCACAGCGGGCTGCTGGCCATCCGCCAGAGCATCGCCGCCGGCGTGAACATCACCTACAAGGTGCTCTACAACGACGCCGTGGCCATGACCGGCGGCCAGCAGGTGGGCGAACGGCCCGAGGGCCACTCGGTGACGCAGATCATGAAGAGCCTGCTCGCCGAAGGCGTGAGCAAGCTGGTGATCGTCACCGACGAGCCGGCCAAATACGAAGGCGTGGTGCTGGGCGAAGGGGTGACGGTGCACCACCGCGACGAACTCGACGCCCTGCAGCGCCAGTTGCGCGAAGTCAGCGGCACCAGCGCCATCATCTACGACCAGACCTGCGCCACCGAAAAACGCCGCCGCCGCAAGCGCGGCAAGATGGTCGACCCAGCCAAGCGCGTGGTCATCAACGAGCTGGTGTGCGAGGGCTGCGGCGACTGCAGCGTGCAGAGCAACTGCCTGAGCGTGGAGCCGGTGGAGACCGAGTTCGGCCGCAAGCGGCGCATCAACCAGAACACCTGCAACAAGGACTATTCCTGCGTCAAGGGCTTCTGCCCCAGCTTCGTCACCGTCGAAGGCGGTCAGCTGAAGAAGCCGAAGAAGGAGAAGAAGGGCTCGCTCGAAGGCCTGCCGCCGCTGCCCGAACCCGCGCTGCCGCTGGCGCATCCTTCACAAGATCGCGCCTGGGGCATCGTGGTCGGCGGCGTCGGCGGCACCGGGGTCATCACCATCGGCCAGTTGCTCGGCATGGCGGCGCACCTGGAAGGCAAGGGCGTGGTGACGCAGGACGCCGGCGGCCTGGCGCAGAAGGGCGGCGCCACCTGGAGCCACATCCAGATCGCCAACCGCCCCGACGCCATCCACACCACCAAGGTCGACACCGCGCAGGCCGACCTGGTGATCGCCTGCGACAGCATCGTGGGTGCCAGCAAGTACACGCTCACCGTGATGCAGCCCGGCCGCACCTTCGTGGCGCTGAATACCCATGGCACGCCCACCGCCGGCTTCGTGAAGAACGCCGACTGGCAGTTTCCGGGCGGCGACTGCGAGGCCGTGATCCGCGCCAGCGTCGGCGAAGCCCTGGTCGGTGCCTTCGATGCCGAGCAGGTGGCCGAGGCGATGCTGGGCGACAGCATCTACACCAACCCGCTGATGCTGGGCTACGCCTGGCAACAAGGCCGAATCCCGCTCACCCATGCCGCGCTGATGCGCGCCATCGAACTCAATGGCGTGCAGGTCGACAACAACAAGGCCGCCTTCGAATGGGGCCGCCGCTGCGCGAACGACCTGCCCGCCGTGCGGGCGCTGTTCCAGGCGCGGCAGGTCATCTCGTTCGTGAAGAAGCCGTCGCTGGACGAGATGGTGGCCACGCGCGTGGACTTCCTCACCGGCTACCAGGACGCGGCCTATGCCGCCCGCTACAAGACCTTCGTCGACAAGGTGCGCGCCGCCGAGGCGCCGCTGGGCAAACAGGCCCTCGGCGAGGCGGTGGCGCGTTACCTCTTCAAGCTGATGGCCTACAAGGACGAATACGAAGTGGCGCGACTGCACACCGACCAGCGCTTCACCGACAAGATTGAGGCCATGTTCGAAGGCGACTACAAGCTCGTGCACCACCTCGCGCCGCCGGGCATGGCGAAGAAGAACGAGCGCGGCGAACTCGTCAAGCAGCCCTTCGGTCCCTGGATGCGCACCGCCTTCGGCGTGCTGGCCAAGATGAAAAGCTGGCGCGGTACGGCGCTGGACCCTTTCGGCCGCAGCGAGGAGCGCCGCATGGAGCGCGCGCTGATCGACGAATACCGCACCACGGTCGATGAACTGCTGCTGAAGCTGGATACCGGCAACCTGGAACTGGCGGCCGAAATCGCGCGCCTGCCGGAAGAGATCCGCGGCTACGGCCACGTGAAGGCGCGGCACTTGGCGGCGGTGCGGCCGAAATGGGCGGCGCTGATGCAGCGCTGGCGTGGCGGCGCAGTGCCGGCGAAGCGGGCCGCCTGAACGCGCGAGCGCTGGGCCCGTGCGGGTGCCTTCCGCATTGATGGCATCGACGGCATCGAGGTCGGCTCGGTCGCATGCGCCCATCTGGCCCGGCTGGCGGCGCATGCTGATCTGTTGGCGGTCGCCGATGACGGCGTGACGTGGCCGCACGCTGGCCGCCCAGGTGCAAGCCCATCGCGTCGTTCGCCAGGGCTGACCAGACCCGTCAAACGGCTTGAACGACGGTCTGGGGGGCGACCCGGAGAATTCGTTGGGTGAGTTTTCAATCCGTCTCCGCGTCGCGCTCTGCGGTCACCGCGCGCTACCACCCGGTCTCGATGGCCCTGCACTGGTTGCTGGCGTTGATGATCCTGGGTTCGCTGGGCATGGGCCTGTACATGACCGGCCTGCCCTTCTCGCCGGAGCGGCTCAAGCTCTACAACTGGCACAAGTGGGCCGGCGTGACCATCCTCGTGCTGTCGGCCCTGCGTCTGTTGTGGCGCCTGACGCACCGGCCGCCGGCCGACCTGCCGATGTCTGCCTGGCAGCAACGCGCCGCCCACGCGGCGCATGCCGCTTTGTATCTGCTGTTCTTCGCCGTCCCCCTGGTCGGCTGGGCCTACAGCTCGGCGGCGGGCTTTCCGGTGGTGCTGTTCGGCGTGCTGCCGCTGCCCGACTTCGTCGCCCCCGATCGTGCGCTGGCGGAGTCGCTCAAGGCGCTGCACCAGGGGCTGGCGTATGCGCTGGCGGCGGTGATCGCGCTGCACATCGCCGCTGCGCTGAAACACCATTTCTCCGACCGCGACGGCCTGCTGCTGCGCATGATGCCGGCGCGCCGTCGCGGCGGGGCCCCTGTTCAATCGATCCGGTCATAAACCATGTCCTCGCGCACCCTATTTGCCCTCACCACCCTTTTCCTGGCCCTCGCGGGTGCTGGCGCGCAGGTCGCCTTCGCCCAGCCCCAGCAGGCACAGCTGCAGGCCGCGGGCAGCGAGATCGCCTTCACCACGCGCCAGATGGGTGTGCCGGTCGAGGGCAAGTTCGGCAGGTTCAGCGCCCAGGTGGCGCTCGACCCGAAGAAGCCCGAGGCCGGCAGCGTGAACCTGACCATCGACACCGCCAGCGCCCGCTTCGGCAGCGCCGAACTCGACGCCGAGGTGCCCAAGCCGACCTGGCTGCATGCGGCGGGCTTTCCGCAGGCCACGTTCCAGTCCAGCCGCATCCGGGCCACCGGCCCGGGCCGGTTCGAAGTGACGGGCAAGCTGACGATCAAGGGCGCTGCCCGCGATCTCGTCGTCCCCGTTCAACTGGCGCCGGCCGGCGCAAACCAGGTGGCGAGCGGCAGCTTCAGCATCAAGCGGCTGGACTTCAAGATTGGCGAAGCCGAATGGGCCGACACCTCGCTGCTGGCCAACGACGTGGCCGTGCGCTTCAAGCTCACGCTGGCGGGCCTGCCGCCGCTTTAACTTTTTTCTTTCCCTTTCCTCAACCCTTCCCAGGAGTCTTTCCAATGAACAAGATCATCGCAGCCGCGGCTTGTGCGGCCGTGTTCACCGGTGCCCAAGCCGACGGCGGCAACTACGCCATCGACCCCACCCACACCTTCGTCACCTTCGAAGTCACGCATTTCGGCACCTCCACCAACCGGGCGCGCTTCGACAAGAAGGAAGGCATGGTGCAGTTCGACCGTGCGGCCAGGAGCGGCCGCGTCGAGATCACCATCGACATGGCGTCGGTCAATTCCGGCGTGGCGCCCTTCGACGGCCACCTGCGCAGCAAGGACATCCTCAACGTGAGCGAGCACCCCACCGCCAAGTTCGTGGGCGACAAGTTCAGCTTCGCCGGCGACCAGGTGACGGCGGTGGCGGGCACGCTCACGATGATGGGCAAGACGCACCCGGTGACGCTGAAGGCCAACCGCTTCAACTGCTACCTGAACCCGATGTTCAAACGCGAGGTCTGCGGCGGCGACTTCGAAACCGTCATCCGTCGCAGCCAGTGGGGCGTGAACTACGGCCTGCCGGCGGTGGCACCCGACGACGTGCGCTTGCTGGTGCAAGTGGAAGCCGTCAAGCAATAAGCCGGCCGATGCGGCAGCATCTCGGGATGAAAGTTCCCGCTCTGCTGCTGTCCATGGCGGCCATGGCTGCCGGCGCGCAGCCGGTCGCCTACCTGCTCGACCCCGCACACAGCTTCGTGCACTTCGAGGTGCTGCACTTTGGCACCTCCACGTCGAGCGGGCGCTTCGGTCCCATTGCGGGCGCGGTCACGCTCGACCGCGGCGCCGGCCGGGGCGAGGTCAGCCTGCGCATCCCTACTGCCGGTGTCGACACCGGAGTGCCGGTGTTCAACGCCCGGCTGCGCGAGGCCGACCTGCTGGCCAGCGCGGAGTTCCCCGACGCCTATTTCGTGGCCAACCAGTTTCGCTTCGAAGGCGACCGCGTGGTCGAAGTGCGCGGCGAATTCACGCTGCGCGGCGTGAGCCAGCCGCTGAGCCTGTCCGCGCGCCGCTTCTCCTGCCGCATCGACGACGGCACCGAAGTCTGCGGCGGCGACTTCGAGGGCGAGCTGCTGCGCAGCGACTTCGGCGCCACTTTCGGACTACCCTGGGTGGGCGACCGCGTGCGACTGTTCGTTCAGGTCGAGGGCCGGCGGCGCTGAGGCGCGCGCCGCATCGTGGTCAGTGCGTGGTCCAGAAGTCGTAGATCGCCAACCCGATGCCGCCCAGCAGGATGAGCGAGATGTCGAGCTGCGGCAGCTTGTGCACGTAGGGCGCGAAGAAGGCCACCAGCAGCAGCAACCCGACGAGGGCGGCGAATTTCTCGAAGGTCTTCATCAGCGGCTCCGTTTCAGGAATTCGTCGACCAGCCAGCGTGCCGAACGCAGCAGCCGGCCGTCGTGGTGCAGCCGACCCACCGCCTGCACCCCCAGCGGCATCCCGCCCGACAGTTGCAGCAGTGGCAGCGAGACACTGGGCAGGCCGCCGAAGGACCACACCGTCTGCATGATCGGGTTGCCGGTGGTGGCGAAGCCGCGCGGCGCCGCGCCCAGCGCCGCCGGCGTCAGGATGGCGTCGTAGCGGTCGAAATACTCGTCGAAGGCGACGGCGACATGCGCCACGCGGTCGCGCGCCGTCAGGTAGTCGATCACCGACACGCGCTGGCCCTGCTCGACGCGTTCGCGCAGGGGCGCACTCAGCAGCTCGCGGTGGTGGCGGTATTCGCGCTGCAGCGCGAAGGCCAGCTCGGCGTCGTTGAGCGAGGCATGCCAGCCCACCACCTGGCGCACGATGTCGGGCAACTCGGCGACGTCGACGGCACCGGCCATCAGCTCGACGAAGGCGTCGCAGGCCTGGCGCGCCTCCTCGTCCATCTGATCCCACCAGGGCGTGCGCACGAAGCAGAAACGCGGCGTCACCGGCGGTTCCGAACGCGACACCTGCAGCAGCCGGCGCGGCGCGATGCCGCGCGCCACGGCGTCGAGGCCGTCGTCGCCCGACATCAGCTCGGTGATCAGCGCCAGGTCGTCGATCGAGCGCGCGAATACGCCCGGCTGATCGAGCGAAGGCGACTGGTCGAAGATGCCGCTGCGCGGCAGCACGCCGCGCGTCGGCTTGAAGCCGTAGATGCCGCAGTACGAGGCCGGGCGCAGCACCGAACCGTTGGTCTGCGTGCCCAGCGCCGCCGGCACGATGCCGGCGGCCACCGCCACCGCCGAGCCGCTGGACGAACCGCCGGGCGTGTGCTCGAGATCGTGCGGGTTGCGCGTCGCGCCGGGGACGAAGGTCGCGAACTCGGTCGTCACCGACTTGCCGAAGATCAGCGCCCCGGCCTCGCGCAGCCGGCGTACGATGGTCGCGTCGGCCGACGCGTAGCGACCCTCGTGGATCGGGCTGCCGCAGGCGGTGGGGAAGTCGATCGTGTCGATGATGTCCTTCACCGCGATCGGCACGCCGTACAGCGGCGGCAGCGTGTCGCCGCGCGCGCGCAGCGCGCGCAGGTGCTCGGCCTGCAACCGGATCACGCGCTCGTCGAGGCTGGCGAAGGCGTGCAGCGGCGTGTCGGCGGCGCGCGCGTCGACGAGCAGGCGGTCGAAAAATTCGACCACGTCGGCGTGGCCCTCGGCGAGGTGCTCGTGGTACTGCGCTGCGGTGAACTCGCGCACCGGTTGGCCGGAAGACATGGAGGGCTACTTGAAGATGTCGGGGTTGACGATCGACGGGTCGTTGACGTCGCGCGGTACCTCTGTGGCCTGGTTGAACAGCACGTCGGGCAGGTAGGTCACGATAGACGGGTAGATGTAGCTCAGCGCCAGCGTCAGGATCACGAGGCCGACGAAGGGGAAGCAGCCGCGGAAGATCGACCACAACTCCAGCCCCTTGGGCGCCACCCCCTTCAGGTAGTAGGCCGACATCGCCATCGGTGGCGTCAGGAACGAGGTCTGCAGGTTGATCGCGATCAGGATGCCGAACAGCACCGGGTCGACGCCGAAGTGCGGCAGCAGCGGCAGGAAGATCGGCACGAAGATGATGATGATCTCGCTCCACTCCAGCGGCCAGCCGAGCAGGAAGATGATGAGCTGCGCCACGATCAGGAACTGCACCGGCGTCAGGTCCATGCCCAGCATCGTTTCTTTGACCAGGTGCTCGCCGCCGAGGTACGAGAACACCGAGGCGAAGGTCGCCGAGCCGACGAACAGGAAACACACCATGGCCGAGGTGCGCGCCGTCAGGTAGACCGACTCGCGCAGCCGATCCCAGCTGAACGCGCGATAGACCACGGCCAGGATGATGCCGCCCAGCGCTCCCATCGCCGCCGCCTCGCTGGGGGTCGCCAGCCCGAACAGGATCGAGCCCAGCACGGCCAGGATCAGCGCCGCCAGCGGCACGAAGGCCTTGGCCACCAGCAGCAGGCTTTGCGCAACGGTGTAGTGCTGCACGTCCCTCGGCTTGGGGCACAGCGACGGGTTGATGACCGCACGGGCGATGACATAGACGAGGTAGAGCCCGGCCAGCAGCAGCCCGGGGATCAGCGCCGCGGCGTACATCTTGACCACTGAGACGCTGGCCGTCGCGGCATAGACGATGAGCAGGATCGACGGCGGGATCAGGATGCCCAGCGTGCCGCCGGCGGCGATGACGCCACTCGAGAGCTTCTGGTCGTAGCCGGCCTTCAGCATCGCCGGCAGCGCGATCAGGCCCATCAGCGTGACCACCGCGCCGACGATGCCGGTGGCGGTGGCGAACAGCGTGCAGGTCACCAGCGCCGCCACCGCCATCGACCCCGGCAGGAAGCGCAGCCCGACCTGCAGGCTATGGAATAGGCGGTCAAGGATATTGGCCCGTTCGATGATGTAACCCATGAACAGGAACAGCGGGATCGAGATCAGCACGTCGTTGTTCATCACGCTGAAGGTGTTCTGCGTGAAGAGGTAGAAGATGCGGTTGTCCCAGAAGGCCTCGCCGCCAGCGTAGTAGGCGTAGTAGCCGAAGCCGATGCCCATCGCCATCAGCGTGAAGGCGATCGGGAAGCCGAGGAAGATGACGACGATGAACAGGCCCAGCATGACCAGGGCGATGACGGGATCGCTCACTTGGCCGCCTCCTTCTCGTACTGCTGGATGAGCACGACCTCGAGTTCCTCGACATCACCCGAGCGCGGCGGCCAGCGCCCCTTGCGCAGGCAGACGATGCAGCGCATGACTTCGGCGATGCCGGCGATCAGCAGCGTCAGCCCGGCTACGAAGATGATGAGCTTGAGCGGCCACACCGGCACGCCGGCCGGGCTGTTGGCGCTGGACTCGAGAATGCGGGCCGACTCGAAGGAATAGCGCGCGCCGGTGAACACCATCGCGAAAATGGCGGGGAAGAAGAATAGGAAGTACAGCACGAGGTCGACCTTGGCCTGCGTGCGTGGCTGCCAGCCGCGGTAGATGAAGTCACCACGCACGTGCGAGCCGCGCGACAGTGCGTAAGCCCCGGACATGATGAACAGCGCGCCGTACAGCATGTAGCTCATGTCGAAGGCCCACACCGTAGGGCTGTTCAGCACGTAGCGCATGAAGACCTCGTAGCAGGTGCTGGCGGTCAGCACCAGCACGCACCACGAGAAGGCATGGCCGACGGCCTTGCTGAATGCGTCGATGAGCCGGATCCAGTTTTCCATGCGTGCAGCCTGCGCAGAAGGGGAAGAACGAAAAAAAGCTGCCGAGGTCCGTCCTCGGCAGCTTCGTGCGGTCACATGGGAATCAGGTCGGCAGCTTGATCTTCTGCACGTGCTCGAAGGCCATCTTGTAGTCGGCCTCGTTCGTGAAGTGGTAGAAGCCGACGCGGCGCGACCAAGCCTTGAAGGAGTCGTTGACCTCCTTGAACATGTCGACTTCCTTCTCGAGCTTCGCCGTCACCACGTCCCAGGCCTTGAGCTGGCCCTGGTAGACGTCCTTCGAGGTGCGCGAGACCTGCACCTTGTGCTTGACGATCAGCTCCTGCAGATCCTTCGAGTACTGGTCGTGCGCCAGCGCAATGTTGGCGGTGTTGGCCGCCTCGGCGCCGTACTTCAAGATCGCCTTCAGCTCGGGCGCCAGCGCATTGAACTTGTCCTTGTTGAAGATGATCTCGAAGAATTCCTGCGCCTGGTGGTAGGAGCCCATCGAGTAGTACTTCGCGACGTCCTGGGCGCCGAAGCGCAGGTCGGCGGTCGGGTTGTTGAACTCGAAGGCGTCGATGACGCCACGCTGCATCGCCGGCACGATCTCGCCGCCGGGCAGCTGCGCCACAGCCATGCCCATCTCCTGCAGCAGGTCGGCGGCGAGGCCGATGGTGCGGTACTTGAAGCCCTTCAGCGCCGCCGCGGTCTTGGGCGGCGGGTTCTTGAACCAGCCCAGCGGCTGCGAAGGCATCGGGAAGGCGAAGAAGCCGACGACGTTGAGGTTCATCTTCGCCACCAGCTTGTCCCACAGCTGCTGGCCACCGCCGGCATGGATCCACGATAGGCCGATCTCGGGCGTGGCGCCGCTCACCGGGCCGGTGCCGAACAGCGAGGCGACCTTGGTCTTGCCGTACCAGTAGCCAGAGACGTGGTGTCCGCCGTCGAGCACGCCCTTGCTGACCGCATCCATGATCTCGAAGGTCTTGACCACCGCGCCGGTGGGCAGGTATTCCAGGCGCATGCGGCCGCCGGCCATCTCGTTGACGCGCGTGACGTACTGCTGCGCCATCTCGGTGAAGATTTCGTTCGGGCCCCAGCCGCCCTGTATCTTGAGGACCACCGGCGACTGCGCCACCGCGATCATCGGGAAGCCTGCGATCGGCGCGGCCACGACGGCCGTGGCGGCCTTGCCGAAGAAACGCCTGCGGCTGGTCTTGGTGCTGACCTCGTCGGCCACACTCGGAGCCGTTGCCTGTTGCTGCCGCAATTCGTCCATGGTGTCTCCTGTAATGGTGCGGTTCGTTCAAGATCCTGACGTGCCCGTGACGGCGCGCTATCCACTCAGACGGTACACGAACCATCGGCGCGCGCGGGGTCGGTGAATCCCGGAAAGGGTTGACCCTGTCCTATGCCAGCAACCCCCGAGGATGCTCACCATGTGAGCCCAGTGCAATACGGTCGCGGGGTGGCGCCAAGCCCTTCGGACGTGGCGCCAAAGCCACCCGATCAACAGTCCGGGCGCGGGCTGTCTGCAGCGCTTGCGGTAGTTTGGACTTGGGTCAGCGCGCCAGCGACCGCGCCAGCGCAAACACCGAATTCGGCGCCGTGGTGCGCAGCGGCGCCACCGGTGAACGCGCGCTGATGGCCCGCCGCGCCGGCTTGGCTTCCACGGCCACGCCGCCGGCGATCTGCTCGTCGACCAGGCTCTTCAGCGTGATGGTCGACATGTGCTGCAGCATCACGGCATTCAGCCGCTGCCACAGGTCGCGCGAGTAGCTCTCGTCGCGCTCCTCGCCCGCCACGTCGTCCAGCGGCTCGTCGACCGCGCTCACGATGTCGGCCACACTGATCTCGGCCACGCTGCGGCCCAGCGTATAGCCGCCGCCCGGCCCGCGCGTGCTTTCGACCAACCCGTTGCGGCGCAGGCGGCTGAACAGCTGTTCCAGATACGAAAGCGAAATCTGCTGCCGCGCACAAATGGCGGCCAGTGCCACCGGCCCGGCGGGCTCACGCAGTGCGAGGTCGATCAAGGCGTTGACGGCGAATCGGCCCTTGGTGCTCATGCGCATGGAAATCTCCTTCGATACAGGGTGTGGCGAACCACGACACTGTTCAATTTAGGGCCATTTTCACTTCGCGTAAATTCGATAATTGAAGAAAATCACTTCGAAAAAATCGAAGCATGAACTTCAAGCACCTGCACTATTTCTGGGTCGCCGCCAAGGCCGGCGGCATCGTGCGTGCCGGCGAGCAACTGCACACCACGCCACAGACGTTGTCGAGCCAGATCAAGTTGCTGGAAGACCGCCTGGGGCGAAAATTGTTCCGCAAGAGCGGCCGCAAGCTCGAACTCACCGAGGCCGGCCGCGTGGCGCTGCGCTATGCCGACGAGATCTTCGGCCTGGGCAACGAGCTCGAAGCCGAGATGCGCGAAGAACGCATCGCCGGCCAGCCGGTGCTGGAATTCCGCGTCGGCGTGGCCGATTCGGTGGCCAAGCCGGTGGCCAGCCGGCTGCTCGCGCCGGCGCTCAAGCTGGTGCAGCCGGTGCGGTTGATCTGCGTGGAGGGCAAGCACGGTGACCTGCTGGCCCAGCTGGCGCTGCACCGGCTGGACCTGGTGCTGGCCGACGAGCCGTTGTCGCGCCGCCTCAGCGTGAAGGCCTTCAACCATGCCCTGGGCAGTTCGCCGATGAGCTTTTTTTGCGCGCCCTCTTTGCTGCCGGCACTGAAGGGGGTGTTCCCGAAGTGCCTGAATGGCGCGCCGATGCTGATCCAGGGCGCTTCGTCGCCGGTGCGCCAACAGCTCGAACCCTGGCTGCAGCGCCACCAGCTGCAGCCGCGCGTGGTGGGCGAATTCGACGACGGCGCGCTGATGAAGGCCTTCGGCCGCGACGGCCACGGCGTCTTCATGTCCCCCACCGTGCTGGAAGCCGAGACCTCCGCGCAGTACGGCGTGCAGGTCGTCGGCCGCAGCGACGAGATGTCGGAGGACTTCTACGCCATCTCGGTGGAGCGGCGCATCACGCACCCGGGCGTGGCCGCCATCACCAACGCGGCGCGCAGCGCGTTATTCGGCGGCTGAAGGGCGCGGGCCGCCGTGGCCCGCCTGTCGGCAGGGGTTGCAGCCTGTCGTGCGAGCCCGGCGGCGCATCGCCGGGCGCTGGTGGCGGCCGCTGTGCTGCGTACAGTGCGAAACATGACGACTGTTTCCTCACTGGCCTGCCCATGACTGCCCCGGCTCCCGCGTCTACCGCCTGGCCGGACCGCTGGCAACGCTTCTCGGCCGCCACCCTGCGCACGTACCACGCCTACGGCAGCTGGCTGGTCAGCATCAGCTGGAAGCGCTTTGTCGTGCTGGCGTTCCTGTTGCTCGTCGTGGTGGGCATCTTGCACGACCTGCCGCCCTTCACCTGGACCTTCACCGAGGAGGTCAAGACCGAGCGGCCGCGCGTGCTGGTGCTGCCCCCAGCGCCGCCCAAGCCGGCCGCCACGCCGCGGCCGCCGAAGTCGCCGGAAGCACCGGTGCGCATCGAAACACCGGGCCGTGGCGAGGACGCCGGCGTCGACATCAGCATCGGCAAGGAGGGCATCCGCATCACGCCGCGTGTCGAAGGCCCGGCGCAGGCGGCCTCGGCTGCGGAAGCGGCGGCCGAGCAGTCGCGCATTGCCGCCGAAAGAGCGGCCTCGGCCGCGAAGGGGCTCGACATCCATCTGCCTCCGGGCGAAGTGTCTCAAGCCGTGCGCGAGGCCATCGCCGAGGCGCGGCGCGAGGTCGACCAGGCGCTGCGCGAGGCGCGCCAGGACGCCGCGCAGGCCGCACGCGACGCTGCCGAGGCGCGCGAAGAGGCGCAGCGCGCCATTGCCGAGGCGCTGAACGACGAGCCGCAATCGCGCAGGCGCACCACGCGCATCGGCATCGGCGACGTGATGATGCAGTTCACCTTCCTGTTCATCGTGGCCTCGGCGATCCTCAAGTTCACCTACAAGGGCCGCCTGCAGGCCGAGGTGCAGGCCAAGAAGGCTTCTGCCACGGCCGAGGCCGAGTCGCTCAAGCGCCAGGTGGTGGAAGCGCGCATGGCCGCGATGCAAGCGCAGGTGGAGCCGCACTTCCTGTTCAACACGCTGGCCAGCATCGACCACCTGATCGAGACCGACCCGGCACGCGCCAGCGTGATGCAGAAGAACCTGATCGCGCTGCTGCGCGCCAGCATGCCGACCATGCGCGAGGCCAGCGGCAACGGCAACGGCAACAGCGGCGTGCGCGACCTGGGGCGCGAGCTGGCGGTGATCCGGCCTTACCTGGAGATTCTGAAGGTGCGCATGGAGGAGCGGCTGACGACCGAGATCGCGGTGCCTGAAGGACTGCTGTCGGCCGAGTTTCCGCCCATGATGATCCAGACGTTGGTGGAGAACGCCATCAAGCACGGCCTGGAGCCCAAGGCCGAGGGCGGCCACCTGCGCGTGGCCGCCGAGATCGTGCACGGCAAGCTGCAGGTGACGGTGGCCGACACGGGGCTCGGCTTCGGCAAGGCGGCCACCGCCGGCACGGGCGTGGGACTGGCCAATATCCGCGAGCGGCTGCAGTTGTTGTACGGCCCCAAGGCGACGCTGACGGTGGCCGAGAACCAGCCCAGCGGCACCGTGGTGACGGTCACCGTGCCGTACAAGACGGTGGAAGGCACCCCGGCGTGACGGAAGACGACAGGCCTGTCTTCCCGAGCGAACGCATACCGGCGTCGACGCCACCGGCCCAGGCTCCGCGCCGCAGCCTGTGGCCCTGGGTGCTGCCGGGGTTGATGCTGCGTCGCCGGCCGCCGGCCGCCGCTACCATGCGCGGATGAGTTCCGCCACGCCCGACAGGCCTTCAGCGCCCGCGTCGAACCCCGCGGCCACCGGCTCGGCACCGGCACCGGCTACTGAACCCCGCCCACTGGCGGCCGCGTCTGCGGGGTCGGCGCCGACCGCCGTGCTGGCCGACGACGAACGCCTGATGCGCGAACAGTTGCGCGCCCGCCTGGCCGAGGTCTGGCCCGACCTGCAGATCGTGGCCGAGGCGCGCAACGGTCTGGAGGCCGTGCAGCTGGTGGACGAGCACCGCCCGGATATCGTCTTCCTGGACATCCGCATGCCCGGCCTGACCGGTGTAGAAGCGGCACGGCAGATCGCGCAGCTGCCGCCGCGTGCCGGGCACGACCGCGACACGGACAGCGACGACAGCGACCTGCCGCCCGAGATCGTCTTCATCACCGCCTACGACCAGTATGCGGTGGAGGCCTTCGAACAAGGCGTGGCCGACTACGTGTTGAAGCCCGCCGAACGCGAGCGGCTGCAGGTCACCGTGGGCCGCATCCAGCAGCGGCTGGCAGCACGCCAAGGCGGCGCCGAGGCGCCGGCGGGGCCGAACCTGCAGCAGTTGCTGCACCAGCTGGCGGCACGGCTGAACCCCGGCGGCGCGCCGCAATATCTGCAGTGGATCCAGGCCACCGTGGGCCAGGCGATCCAGATGATCCCGGTCGAGGACGTGCTCTTCTTCATCAGTGACGAGAAATACACGCGGGTGCAGACGGCGCAGGTGGAGGCGCTGATCAGAAAGCCGATCAAGGAGCTGGTCGACGAGATCGACCCGCGGCTGTTCTGGCAGATCCACCGCAGCACGCTGGTCAACGTGAAGGCCATCGCCGGCGTCACGCGCGACTTCCGTGGCCGCCAGATCGTCAGTGTCAGGGGCCACTCCGAGAAGCTCGAGGTGAGCCGCAGTTATACCGGTCTGTTCAAAGGCATGTGAGCGCCTACTGTCGCGCTGTTAGTGACGGCGCGGCGAACAGGTCGACCATGGCCGGCAGCCTGGGACCGAAACGGCCGTGCTTGCGGGTGGCTGTGTTCGCCAGCGCACGGTGATCAGCCGCGTATGCGCCCATGCTGCAGCCATTCCAGGCTGGTCCTGGGCAGCGGCATCGACCGGCGGCACGATGCCGCATCAGGCGGTGCCGCCTTCATTCACCCGCACGAGGACTCTCCATGAACCGAATCATCTTGACGGCGGCACTGCTCGCCACCCTGACCCTGGCCGCCTGCGAGCGCGAGCCGGTGGTCGTGAACGTGCCGACACCGGTGGCCGTGCCCGGACCGGCCGGCCCCACTGGTGCGACAGGCGCCACCGGGAACACGGGCAACACCGGCTATACCGGAGCCACCGGCAGCACCGGTGCCACCGGCTACACAGGGGCCACAGGGGACAAAGGAAACACGGGCACATCAGGCGCCGGCACCACGGTGATCGTGGTCCCGCCCGCCGCCTCGGCGCCGACGAACTGACCCCCCGCGTGACCGCCGCCACGCCATGAAAACCATTTCCACACCGGCCGTAGCGCTGGCCCTGGCCATGGGCGCAGCGCTGGCGACGCCGTTGCCGGCAGCCGCCGTCACCGCGGCGACCACGCCGCGGGTGACCGGCTTCGACGTCGAACAGGTGTCGCAGCTGAACCCCGGCACGGATCTCAACTTCACCGTCTGGGGCACGCCCGGCGCGCAGGCGGCGCTGCAGATCGACGGCGCGCAGCGCGCGCTGGCGCTCGTCGAGACCAGCCCCGGCATTTACCGCGGCATCTACACCATCAGCCAGCGCGACCGTATCCAGCCCGATGCGCGCGTCAGTGCCAACCTGCGCAGCGGCAACCGCGTCGGCTCGGCGACCCTCGACGAGGACCTGCAAAGCGGCACACCGCTTGCCGCCGACGCCGCGGGCTTGGAGCCGAGGATCGACCGCTTCGAGGTGCGCCACGGGGTTTCTGGCGCGCAGGGGCGCCAGCTGGACTTCACGCTGGTGGGCACGCCCGGCGGCCGCGCCAATGTGCGCATGGTCGGGGCACAGCCGCGCTTTCGCCTCACCGAGACGCCGGCCGGCACCTACACGGGCAGCTACACGGTGCGCCCGAACGACAGGTTGGACCCCAAGGACGCCATCGTGGCCCGGTTGCGGGTGGGTGAGCGCAGCACCAGCACGACGCTGGAAAACGCCCTCGACGCGAATCGCTTGAACAAGCTGGCGTTGGCGCAGCCCTGCGCGGACTGCGCCACGGTACTGGCGGTCAACCGCGTCGAGGTTGAGGGTGACGGCCGTTATATCGGCGGCGCCGTGGCCGGCGGCCTGCTGGGCGCCGTGCTCGGCAGCCAGGTCGGCAGCGGCAGCGGCCGCACGGCGGCCCAGGTGGCGGGCGTCTTGGGCGGGGCCGTGCTCGGCCGCGAGGTGCAAAAGCGCACCCAGGACAAGGAAGACCACTTCGAGGTCGTGCTGCGCATGCGCGACGACGGCAGCCAGCGCATGGTGAGCTACGAGGACGCACCGGCGTTCAAGGTCGGCGACAAGGTGCTGCTGCGCGACGGCGGCCTGACGCTCGACCGCTGAAGCCCCAGCGGACAAGGACACCAAGGACACCAAGGACATCAAGACATGGCCACGCTCACCCCCCGCACCGCCACCGTTGCACGCGTCCTGTTGCTTTCCCTGGTGGCTGGCCTGCTGGGCCCCATGGCTCTGGCCGCGCCGCCAACGGCGGCCAGCGGCCAGATGGGAGCCGAGGCCCGCTACCGGGCCGATCGTGCCGCCTGCCTCAGCGGCCCGGCGAGCCAGGATCGCGAAGCCTGCCTGCGCGAAGCCGGGGCCGTGCTGGCCGAAGCGCGGGCGGCCAAGGGCCGCCCGTCGCCGCCGCAGGCCGAGCCCGACTACGCGGCCAATGCGCTGGCGCGTTGCGAGCGTGTGCCCGAACGCGACCGTGCCGACTGCCGACTCATGATGCAGGGCCACGGCACACGCCAGGGCAGCGTGGCCGAGGGTGCCATCATGTACGAGCTGGTGACGAGGTCGCCTGTGCCGGCAGCCAGCGCGGCATCGGCACCCTGAAGGCGCAGCGCCAACCGGCGTGGCGACACAGGCGCACCCGGGCTGAGAGCCCGGAAGTGGCGTCTACAGCCCGGCGTCAGCGTGGTTTCAGCCACGACGCAATGCACCACTGCGCCGACCAGTAGGTGCCCAGGATCCACAGGCTGGCCAGCGGCAACGGGCCGGCGAATTTGTTGGTCGCCAGCAGCGCATCGGAGGCCAGGAACAGCGCGCCGCCCAGCGCCAGCAGCGCGCCGCGCTCGGCGCCGCGGCGCCACAGCACGGCCGCCTGCGCTGCCATCGCGGCCAGGCAAACGACATAGGCCACGACCGGCAGTTGCAGTGCGGCCGGCACGCCGGGCCACAGCCGCCAAAGAATGAGGCCCGCCACGGCAGCGTAGGCCAGAAACGCCGGCAGCCATGCCGCCAGCCGCTGCACGCGTGTGAATGCCACGAGGTAGGCCAGGTGGGCCAGCAGGAAGCTCACCAGCCCAGGCAGGAAACCTTCCTTGGGCCACAGCAGCGCCACGTCGCCGCCCAGCGAAAACACGAGCCCAACCAGCACCCAGCGCCGCACCACCGGAGCATCGGCGCCGCGCGGCCACGCGTGGGCGATGACGATCAACGTCGCCAGCGGCTTGAAGACGAAATTCAGCACGGGCATCGCCAGCGCCCACGGTGCCGACACGATGGTCAGAGCGGCACAAAGGACCAACGCCCATGCCAGCCAGGGGGTGCGCAAGGTTGCCGCCATCGCTGTCCTCAGGGTGCAGGCACGGGCACCACCCGCGCGGCCATCGCGTCGCGCAAGGCCTTGAGCCGCGCACGCGGATCTTCCTTCACCACGCCTTCGTCCAGCTTCATCTCCTTGATGAAGCGGCTGGGCACGGCAGCCACGGTGGCGCGGCCCTTCTTGCGGCGACGCAAGGTGCTCACCGCCAGCGTGCGCTGGGCGCGCGTGATGCCCACGTACATGAGGCGGCGCTCTTCCTGCAGCCGCTCGGGTGTCATCGGCTCGGCGGCTTCGCTGCCGCTCTGAAACGGCAGCAGCCCTTCGTTCACGCCCGCCAGCGTGACGTGCGGCCATTCCAGGCCCTTGGCGGCGTGCAGCGTGGACAGCGTCACCACGTCCTGCTCGTCACCGCGCTCGGCCAGGCTGATGATGACGCTGATGGTCTGCGCCACCTGCAACACGCTGGACTTCTCGCTCTCGAAGGTGGCGCCACCGTCCTGAGTGATCTCGCCGCCG